>CAYSAF010000055.1:0-1528 GCA_964428965.1 Candidatus Woesearchaeota archaeon | reverse complement strand
TAACCGAGCAAGATTATCTTACTTCAACAAAGCTGAATAATTTGTACGCAATGCCATTGCAACAGTAAAATATTTAAAGCTCTTTGATTAATGGTGTTTCTATGAGGTGGTTTATCCTACTTTTTGTTGTTGTGTTTTTGTTCAGCGGTTGTGCTGAGCAAGCTACTTTAATCACTAGTCAAGGGAATGACTGTCAGCAGGAGCTTGACGACCTTAAGTCTTACAACTCTCAGTTGCAGGAACGGATAGATGATCTTGAGAAGGAAAATACTGACATGAGGAATCAGCTTGACAATTATTATTTCACTCAGATAACAAGCGACGTCGATCTGCTTGACTGGAATGCTCAAGAGATCATGCGTGGAATGATTCTTTACAACCCTAAGTTTGCTGAGGGTGGTTGGTGGACTTACTTCTATCATTTAGATACTAGAAATTATTATTATCAGGAAGGGGGCGTCTTTCCTGAGGATCCTTTCTTCCAGTTGAGGTACAAGAATAGTGGTCAAGAGTACAATGTTTCTCATCTCAGGATTATTAACATAGCACTCGGCAACAGAACTTTGGGCGACGAAGGGTGGAAGGCTTACTTGGGTAAGGCTTTGAGGGAGACACAGGTTGATGAGGACCTAACTTGTTACCAACAGACTGCTTGCAGGCAGATTCAGGTTATTAAGTGTAACAAAAACAATCAGAAGTTTTATGCCTGGTCTGAGGGCACAAATCTGTTCGTGTCAAGAAATGACGAAGAGGTTGCCCTTGATACATTCCAGAGGTTTTACTGCACCCAAAAATGATAGACTGGTTGGATAGTCTTAAGCGTTCTAAAAAGCTTATAATTGTTGAGGGGGAGAAAGATAGGAGGGCCTTGAGCAAGCTTGGTTTAAAAAAAGTTGTTGCAATTTCTCGTAAGCCTCTGTTCAAGTTTGTTGAGGAGGTTTCTTCTAAAAATAAGGAAGTTATAATTTTGACTGATTTGGATAAGGAAGGTAAGAAGCTTTACCACAAGCTTAAAGCTGGTTTGCAGCGAAATGGTATTAGGGTGGATAACAAATTCAGGGAAGCCTTATTTAAGGAAACTCGTTTATCGCAGATAGAAGGTATCTTTCGCTACTTCACTAAGCGCTTTTCTGGTTTTTTGAAGTGATTTCTTTGAATTTTTCTCTGGCCTTTTTTTCTTTCCAGTAAACTTGGTGTGAAGAAACCTTCTCGAATAGTGCTATTGCCATGGCAACGACATCGCTCTGGTACGGCTTCATCCCCTTATCGATGATTATTTTTTTGGCCTGGTCTATACATTCGTCCATGAGTTTTTTGTTTTCCTCAGCCGCACTTCTCTCTTGTTCCTTTTCCTCTTCTTCCGTGAGTTCTACCTCTTCCCAGACTTTGTATTTGTCCTTCTGTCTTGGAAAGCTCTTGCTAAATGTCATTTTCACCCCCTTTTATTATAAGAACTTGTTTTTAATAAAGCTTACTTTTAATTCCGTAATTCCTTACCAGTCTTTGACTGGTGGTGTTATGCATAAGC
>CAYSAF010000054.1:0-2020 GCA_964428965.1 Candidatus Woesearchaeota archaeon | reverse complement strand
CCCAAGATAAAATAGCTATCTTGAGGCCGATTTATTATTCGCTGTTAATGGAAAGGGAAGGTTTTCCAAAAACAGCAAAATAATGGCCAGTTATTATGCTCTCCGACTGAAGGGAAGACAAAATTTGGCGCAACAATGTTGGTGGAAAAAATTTTGAGTTCAAAATTTGGGTGTTGTCATTAGTACTCTAAAATAGTAAAAGAAACGAAAGGTTTATAAAAAACGGCAGTTTTGAACAAAAACAAGGGGTAAAACGCTCCTTAATGGAGAGCTAATATGAAGGACAGCAGCGACTACTATAAGGAACCTGACCTAAGAGAGATTAAGCTTTGTTATATATTAGGGTTACCGTTGCCGGACGAGAAGAAAAAACCGGATACTCCCCCCGAAAATTTAGAATCCATCTTAGGAAACACAGATATTTCAAAAACCCTTGCTGTTCTCTCTAAAGAGGACAGAGCTAAATTCGTTTACGGGCTTATTTTAGCTCTTGAGAGAGGAGACAGTCCTTCAGCAAGGAAATTATTCAAAGCGAATGTGCCAGAAGAATATCTTCGTGAAGCGAGTGAAGTTTTTAAGTTTTCACGGAAGTGCGTCACTGAAGAGATGGTTAAAGAGTCTCCTCAATATCGGCGTCTTGTTCGTGAATGGGAAAATAGTGAATGGCAAAGACCAACCTATGAGGAGCAAGCAGCTGCGAGGGTAGCGCTTCGCGGGTTAAAACAAACGAAGGGCAACAATTTGGCTTCTTGCTTTGAGAAAGCAAAGCTTACAGTTAAAGATTTCTCTCTTACAAGACTTGCTCAAGAAGTTGCGCCTGACCTGGTGCGGAGTGCGCTTGAGAAAGAAAAAGAATGTTTTGAACGCCCATTAGCGGGATATCAGCATCTAAAAATCCAGAAGGTATTGGGTTTGCTGTATGCCGATGATTGGGAAAAATCCCGGCAAGAATGGCCTTACCCTACCGAAGGAGTGCCGCCTGAGCTTATTCGCAGACATACTCAGACTCGTAAGGAAAGACACCTTGAGGATGTATCAGATTTGGCTTTTGGCTTTGTAACTGATCTTCATCGTCTGGTTGCGGGAAATAATTATAATTATAGCGAGTACGGAGGTGAGTGGGGTCTTGTGTATTATCCATTCTATCTGAAAAAGATAATTGAAAAAGTACAAGAGGAATTCCATTTTGATGAAGCAAAGACGCAGAAGTTAAAAAAACTTGCATCTGAACTAAACATACAAACAACAAGAAGCAAGATGGAAACGGCCCAACAACAAGGGGATTATGCTTCTGCTGCAAGGTATGCTAAAGAACTTAACCCAAATGGTGAGGAAGCTAAACTACTTCAACAAACAGCAGTTCTCGCTGAGAAATTAGGAATACACTTCTAAGATATAAAGAAAAGGCTTCTATTTTTATTTTGTCAAAGAAAACTGCCCACCACTGGTCAAAGACCGGTGGCATGCTCGCTTCGCTTGGAGCAGTTTTCCGACCCTGCTCTTTCCGATTGGTATTAACTCAATGCTTACCCCTGGTGAACACACCAGTGGAAAGAGCAGATTCTAGAATTTAAGAGTTATGGGTGCGCCTCGCCTTAAAAAACAAGGCAGCCTTTGTAGATGCCAGCGCAGTTGGGTTTTTACGAAATAAATAAAATATACGCCTAACCACCATTAACTTTCGTCTCGAGGCTTTCAACTTTTGTTCTAAGTTTTCTAACGACTGCGGTTAAATTCATATCATTAACTTTGCTGTCATCAATCAATAATCCTTGGGAAAGCAAGAGCTGCCTTTTGTTTTCAACTATGGCTCCTCTCATTTGCTCTTCTAAGGCTCGTGCCGCTTTACCCAACTGAACATCAATATACTTGTAAGTTACGGCTGCATATAATTTTAGATAAAGAGTACAAGCAAGATTAACCGGAGCACTAAGTATTTTGTATAACATTTTAAAAGTTAAAAAGGGGCATTATTTAAAAAGATTGTTTAAAAAATTATAAAATCAACAAAACGTAACCA
>CAYSAF010000053.1:0-2067 GCA_964428965.1 Candidatus Woesearchaeota archaeon | reverse complement strand
GAGCCTGTCTAAAAACTACCGCTGTTTCTAACCTGCAAATATGATAAATTAAAAGCACAAAATATTTGAGGAGGTTAGCTGATGCCTTTAAGACCTTACGAGCAAGACCAGATATTCCTTCTTCCGCCGAGTCTGAACGAATGGATTAGAGAAGATCATCCTGCAAGAGTATTCTCAGAGATAATAGACAGTATTGATACAGCCACATTCAGAGAATCGAAGGAAGAAGGTCGTCCAGCCTATCATCCGGCGATGATGATAAAAGTGCTTCTATGGGGATATGCCGCAGGGGTACGCTCAAGCAGAAAGATAGAAGAAAAACTTGAACAGGACGTAGTGTTTATGTGGTTGGCAGGATTAGAGAAACCTGACTTTAGAACCCTTTGCCTGTTTCGTACCAATAACAAAGAGGCATTAGAAAAGATATTTACCGATGTAATCATAGTAGCAAAGACAATGGGGATGGCGACACTTGGACTTGTTGCATTAGATGGGAGCAAGGTCAGGGCAAACAGCGGCATAGATACATTCAAAAAACTGGGGGATTGGAAAGAACTGCTAAAAGAGGCAAAAGACGAGGCTGAGAAGATAATAAACGAGGCTGAAAGCATAGATAAAGAAGAAGACAAGATACACGGTGCTAACATGCGTGGAGACGAACTCCCCAAAGAGATAGAAAAGGCACAAGACAGGATTAAGAAAATAGAAGCACTTATTAAAAAAGCACATGAGTTAGGAAAAGAAGATGAATCGAGGGTAAGTCTGACAGATGCAGAGGCCAGCTTCATGCACAGGGGCAACACCTCAATCCCGGCCTTCAATGCCCAGCTTGCTGTGACTGAGGAACAACTTATTGTATATGCTGATGTAACACCAGAGCCTGTTGATGTAAATCAGACAAAGAAGGCAGTAGAAGGAATGGAGGAAACAGTTAAAGAGAAACCAAAGATAGTGGTTGCTGACACAGGCTATGCAGGAGGAGAGAATTTTAAATATTTAGAGGACAACAAAATAGACGGATATATTCCATCAGAAGACGAAAGGCATATAGGCAGCAAGAAAAGACAGAAGGCAATGGAACACTTATTTGCAAAAGAGGTTTTTACATACAATACTCACAAGGATAAATATACATGTCCACAGGGTGAAATATTAAGGCCAGTTGCAAGGACTCAATTCAAAAGCAAGTACAGCAAGAGAGAGATCACCACATACAGAACAAAACGGGGAACATGCGCTGCCTGCCCTTTGAGAGAAAAATGCACAACGAATATAAAATTAGGCAGGGCGATAACAAGAGACGGGTACGAAGAGTATAGGGAGCGAATGAGAGCAAAGATAAGCACCGCCGAAGGCAGAGCGATTTACGGGAAACGAAAATGTTTGGTAGAACCTGTGTTTGGTCAGATAAAAATACGCAGTCGGTTTGACCAATTCCTTCTTAGGGGATTAGAGAAAGCAAAGATTGAGTGGAAAATAGCAGCAATAGCCCATAATCTGTTGAAAATAACAGCAGCGATAATGAGGAAAGAGCGGATGCTTCCGGCCTTAGGGTAAGATTAAAAGATAAAGGACTTTTGATACTTTTTATGAAAAGACTTTTTGCTTACTTAAAAATTGAAAAGGAGTTTTTAGACAGGCTCAGTGTCCCTCATTATCTTCCTCATTATCTTCTCATTATCTTAGAGCTTGGGAGGAGGTAAGGCAAGATGATAAAACTAAAAAAGTTAATCCGTTGGTGGGATGGGCTTATAATATTTGCATTCTTCTTATTTGCAGTCAATTTTCCAAAAGCAGGGGACGCATGGATAACTGACCCCGTAGGCTCAATAATAGTAATATGGGTAATAATAGTGGTAGTTCGAGTAATACTTAGGAAAACAAAGGAGGCTTTTAAAAGGGGACTTGAAAAATGAAAGAAGAATTAAAATTAGTAGTAGAAGAAGAGAGAAATAATAAATAGGCTCAGTGCACATTTAAAAAACCTCATAAAACTTGCCACTGCTATAAAAAATTAAACTTTCACCCTTGCCTCTAACATCCTGCTAAAAAACTTGATATAATTTG
>CAYSAF010000052.1:0-2171 GCA_964428965.1 Candidatus Woesearchaeota archaeon | reverse complement strand
AATGTTTAGCTAACAGATTTTTTAATTTCTGTTAGCGGTAATTATGCCCCCTGCTTTTTTGCAGGTTTAGTAGATTTTTGGGTGTTCTTTTGTTCTTTAAACCATTTCTTAAAAAGTTGTTCTTCTTCTACACACATTTTGTGCCACGCTTTTGTGCAAGGTTTTACATTTTTGTGAGATTGAATATATGGCTTATGATATTTTAACCATTGTCTATGGTGAGATTTGCATAAATTAAATTCTTCTTTTGAATAAGCAACTATATTAGCAAATTGTTCTTCTTTTCCACATAAATAACAACTTTCTTTTTCCTTCTTTATACTCATCTTTTCCTCCGCCCAAAAATCTATTGGGCATAATTAGCAGTTATACGACATTAGGCATAACTTCCTCTTTTTTTTCCTTGAATATTGGGTTGTCCATTGGAAACTTCATTTTTCCTTCTGGTCTTTTTACCTTTGTATATTTCAAGGTTGTAGTCATACTATTATGCCCTGCTCTTGGTTGTATTTTTTCTAAAGGGACATCATCTTCATTCAAATGAGTACAGAAACTATGCCTTAACCTATAGGGATACATTCTCAAATCAATCCCTGCTTTTTCTGAAAGCTGCTTTATTACATTCTCAAATGATCTTGTGCAGATATGATAATCTGGCCTTTGTTCGCTAAAGAAAACATATTTCCTGTTCCCATTCCTTATTCCCTTAAAACTTTTCTCTTTCCATTCCCTCAAATGCTGGGCAACTATTTCTGAAAAATAGAATGGTCTGTCTTTGTCAAATTTTCCACCATTAAGTATTCCCTGCCTATTGCCAATATCAATCCAAGCCCATTCAAGTTTGACTAACTCAAAAGGTCTTAATCCAGTATCATAACTGACTTCAATTTCTAGTCTGTGCTTTTCGTTTTCTGCCACATCTAATATTCCCTTTATTATTAATTGATGGACTGGCTTTGGAATGCTTTTTGGTCTTGGTATCCTTGGTATTTTTTCTGTTATCTGTTCCTTTAAAATTTCTTCATAATAATATATCAGAGCAAACTTTGCTGTATTTAATGATGATTTGCTTAACTTTCTTTCAAGTTTCAGATAATACAAATAATGGATTATATCCTCTTGCTTTGGATGCTCTCCATAATGATTGATAAATCCCTGGATATATCTCCAATAGTTTTTTATTGTAGAACTGCTTTTACAAGCTACTTCTGATAGTTCCTTGAATTTTTGCAAGATTGTTATTTGTTCCATTTTTCTTACCTAAAAATTATAACCCTGGGAAAAGAGGCTTAACCCAGGGCATACTCAAAATGTATCTTGGCAAACATACCTACATTCTGAGGATTATGAAAAAAAAAAATTTATCAAGCCTGAATCTCTTCTTCCTCAATCTGTTCTGTTGGATTTTTTTCGTTTGTGTCTTCTTCCAGGATTTTAAAGCTGGTTTTCAAGTCGTCATTTGACGCCCTTAGTGACTTGCCTTTGACTTCCTTCACAACAATTACTTTCTTGCCATTCCTCTCTTCCTCGACTTCCTCTGTCAAAGGTTTGCCTGTCTCTTGGTTTTTTCTTGTGTATTCTGTTTCATAAACAACCATCTGGACTAAAGGCCTTTTCTTTTGTTGCAGCAAGTTGTCTGCTTTTTTTAGTTCAGGCAGTTTGTTCAAGTCAATTTTCCAGCAATTAATGTTGTACCATCTGTCTTTCTCTATGTTATCAATCACAACCTTTTCTTCCGGATTTACTATGCTGATTGTCAAAAAATCAAATTTTCCGGCGTTTTTGTCAACAGATCCCTTTGAACTGTCTGTTGTCATGCCAATTAGTTTGCCTTTTATCGTAAACCTTGGCTTTTTTTTGTTTGTTCCTTCACCTGATATGTCGTACACCATATTCTCACACTACTTGCGTTTTAAGAGTGCGTTCACCTCCATTACGTTTTATATTTTTTTTTTTGAAAAATTTTAAGCATCATAATACATTGGGTTGTTTTTTTCTCCTCTTTCTTCTGCCACAAGTTCTGCCTGTATTTCCTGGTGGTTCATTGTTTTTTTGATGTCAATAATCTTTGATTCTTTTGCGCATTGGCAGGCATAGCTACAATCCATACAATCATTAAAGTCCATCCAGGATATTCCAAAGCATTCCGGCTTGTTTGCCAATGGGTTAAG
>CAYSAF010000051.1:0-2177 GCA_964428965.1 Candidatus Woesearchaeota archaeon | reverse complement strand
GCCGTTGCCGTCGCGCGCAGCGCGGCGGCAACAATTAATATACGTAATACATAATGGTGCTGTTTTTCCAACAGTGCCTTTGATTTAATGGTCAATTATCTAATCCAATTATTTATAAAAATCAAATAATTATTATTGAAGTCTTACGTAAAAAGTCTTTCACGCCGGCAAAGCACAGTTGCAGGGGTTTTTCAGAAAAACATCTACATATCAAGACAACCAATGACCGGTAAGTATTGAACATAACCATTTGTAAAGTTAAGATGAAAATGTATCATTTATATTGACAAGTTCCGCGGAGAACATCATAGATTAATCGTTAGATATATTGATCATGTGACATACAAGATTGCCTAACCTATGCTTCCCTTACTCCAAAGCAAGTTCTTTTCAAAAACATGAGCAGGAAGGAGCAAAATAATGCGAAAACTACTCTCTGTTTTAATTTCATGTGTAATATTAACTGGTTGTGCTATGAGTTTAGAAGGTACACAATGCCCATATGCTATTAGATTTGGACAGGATCGCTTTTACAACGATTTCAGAATTGGCGAAAACCAAGTTATCCAATCAAAAACCGCCAGTGGAACGAGAGTCGAATATAACATAACGAAAGAAGACCCTGACAATGGAGGTTATTATATCAGCGGTACATTCTACTTCAACTACTCTGCAATTGGTTCTGTTGGAGTTGCAACCATGGATAGCAACTGGAAAATAATAGCTCATGTCTCCGGCAATCCTGATTATGTTAAGTTTACCAGTAGTGAGGGTTGCTCTTTTTCCGCGTACATTAATCCAGAATTGTACGATGTTTCAAAGTTTAGATACATCACATTCGGCTTACACATTGTGCCCGGTTGGAGATACCCTGAAGCAAGTTCTTATAAAAAACATAACCAAGAAGGAACAAAATAATGCAAAAACTGCCCATCGTTTTATTTTTATGTGTAATATTAACGAGTTGTGCTGTGAGTTTAGAAGGTACACAATGCCCATATGTTATCAGACAGGATCGCTTTTATAACGCTTTCGAAATTGGCGAAAATCAAGTTCTTCAATCAAAATTCCAAAGTGAATTGAGAGTTGAATATAACATAAGAAAAGAAGACTCTGACAGCGGTGGTTATTATATCAGCGGAAAACTTTACGCCGACAAGTCAAGATTTGGTGATATTTTTGTCGCCACCATGGATAGCAACTGGAAAATAATAGCTCATGTTGCAGGCAGTCCTAGTTCTGTACGGTCTTCACCGACCTTGGGTGGTCCTTTTTCCGCATACATTAATCCAGAATTGTACGATGTTTCAAAGTTTAGATACATCACATTCGGTATGGCTTTCCGTCCCTTTGAACTGGTCAAGTAAAAACGGACACCCGGTTAAGCTGCCTTTGCCAATGTAAAACTCTTTTCAAATTCTTCAAGGTTGAAAATTTACCGCTTTTGGGAAATTATTTATACAAGAGAAAGAATTCAATGTCCAGACTTTATATAGTAAATAATGTATTGTATTCATTATGTTATACCAGTATCCCGTTTTCCCTGATATAGCAGTCTTTCCCTGCCATTGTGTCCTGTCTCTCCCTGCCTCATCTTTTCGCACTGGGTCGCATCGAATTTTATGTTTTTTGCTTTACGGCTTATCGCCATTTAGAAAAGAGGGTAGGTGATACCAGGAAGACCGACAATTTATGGAATGTTTCCAGGATAACGTGATACTGGGAATAACAGTGGCTGTAAGATAAAGCAGGATGATGGGAACTGGCGGGGTCCAGAATAAAACTGACCCCGCCAGTTCGCCCAAGATGAGAAATTGAAAGCGATTGTTTCAGTGAAAGTACTGCTGTTTTTGGTCAACACTTGGTCAACACTTTACGGAAAATACCTCTCTTTTTCCCCTGATGTCCCTTTGCTTCCTAATTTACATAAGCATTTATAATCATAAATGAACCCATTGTTCCCAGCATGTCCCTATGACCCCCTAAAATGCCCTGTTATTACATTCAGGGTGCAGGCGGCAGGGGGTGAAAGAAGCTGCCCTGGGCTTACAGATTGCCGGCTGTTGCGAGAAGGGCTTTGTTTAACGCCATCCGATATTCCGCTTGTATCAAGTCATGGTGTCCTTCTTCGAAAGGCACATATACAAGGGTAAAATCTTCAGGAGTTATCCGGACAT
>CAYSAF010000050.1:0-2458 GCA_964428965.1 Candidatus Woesearchaeota archaeon | reverse complement strand
GGGTTGTTGTAAAATCCAAGCTGTCTGTACCACAGTTCCATTTTTCCACCTAGTAATATTTCTCCGCTATGTCTTTTTCTTTTTTTGATTCTTTTTTGCTTTCTTTTTCTTTCACAGGCTTGAAGTCGTCATCTATTATCGTTATGGTCGTTGGCCTGTACTTTTCGTCTTCTACCTTCTCCACCTTTATTTCTATCTCCTCTTTTTTCTTTTTTTCTTCTGGTTTTATCCCGGTTAGTGCGGCATTTATGTGTTCCTTCGTTGCTGCTTTTTCTTTCTTCTCCCTTATCGCGTAGTCTAAGACTTTTGAGCAGTAGGTCATTAGCGTTTTCATGTTTTTGTTTGCCCTTTTGTACAGTTCCTTTATCACCTCTTCGCTCATTACTTGTTTGTTTTGCAGCCTAGCTTTTACTATTTCTATGACGTCTTCTTCGCTTGGTTCTTTTATCTTTATTATCTTGCTTACCCTGTCTTTGAGGCTTTCGCTTAACCCTACTGTTTTGTAGTTTGTTCCCGTGAATATTACCGCTCTGATGTGGTTCTGGTCGTAGTAGTATTTTATTCTCTCAGAATTTTTTCTTGTCACCTCTTCAACATCGTCCATGAGCAGTATTATATTGCTTGGCTGTCTTCCGGTCAGTCTCTTCCAGAAACCAACGCTTTTTTTGAAGGTCTCTCCAAGGTTCACGTTTTTTTCCAGTTTCTTTCCGTCCAAGTATATTATCTTGCCTCTTCCCCTGAATCTTGCTATCACCCTTTTTAGTAACGCTGTTTTTCCGCTCCCTTCCTTTCCCTCCATGAAAAGCATGTCCCCTGCTGCTATCCTGTAGAATATCTCCTGCAGGGCATCCTCATAGCCTATTAGCGGTGTTTCTTCTGTGTCTGCGAATGGGTCCTGGTCAAAGTCTAGTTCTTCGTACCATTCCACTTATATCACCTTCATCTCTTCTGCTTTTTTTCTGTAGTGCTCTGCTTCTGAGTAGTAGTCTTCTGCCAGTTCGTCATCTCCCAGGTTGTAGAATTTTTCCCCTTTCTTGTGTGCCCTTGTTGCCTTTCTGTAGTATTTTTCCGGGTTTTTTTTGAAGAGTCTGTACAGAATTATGATGATTATGATGGCTATGATTGCGTAAGCTATGTACCAGTAATTCATGCCTTAGAAGCGGGGATTTTTTTTTATAAGGTTTTATCTCTTTTGAAGTATATTTCTCAAATATTTCGTTAGAAAATAGGTAGTCTTTTGTTACTATGCGGTTGCTTCTTTCAGGGCTGCTATTGCCACTTCCAGCTGCTTCTCATCCGGTTCTTTAGTTGTTATTTTCTGTATCAGCCTGCCAGGATACGTAAGTACTCTTGATAAAATGCTTTTTTCGTATTTTGACCCTATTTTTATTATCTCGTAGCTTATTCCTGCTATTGCTGGCAGCAGTATTATTCTCCAGAACAGTTTTTGCCCGAAGCTCAGCTCCTTGGGTATGAATATGTAAACCACTATGCTTATTGCCAGCACTGTTATTATGAAGCTCGTTCCGCACCTTAAATGGATGGTGCTGTATTTTTTGCAGTTTTCTATAGTTGTTTTTTCCCCTTTTTCGTAGCAGTTTACTGCCTTGTGCTCCGCACCATGATACTGGAACACTCTTTTCACGTCTTTCATGGTTGATATGAACATTACATATCCAACAAATATCGCTATCTTCACCAGCCCGTCAACTATGTTGAACAGGTAGTTGTTGCTGCTTACGTGCTTTGAGAAGTATTGCGCTATTGTTAATGGAATGAATTTGAATACGAATAGCGCTACTGCTAGCGCTATTAGCATTACCATTATCAAGTAACCTGTTTTTATGGGTTTTTCTTTCTCTGTTTTCTGTCCCGCTGCTATGTTTGCAGAGTAGTTTAATGTTTTTATTCCTATTATCAGTGTTTCTACTAGGTTTATTATTCCTCTTATGAAGTAGATTTTTTTGAATTTTTTTCCTATCGAGTTTATTTTTTCTTTTTTTGTTTTTATTTTTCCTTCCGGTGTCCTTACTGCAGTTGCTATTACGTCGTCGTTCCTTATCATCACTCCTTCTATGACTGCTTGTCCGCCTATGCTACTCATTAGCTCTAAAACCTTATTTTTTTGTTTATATAGCTTTCTGAAAAGAAGTCTATGCTGCTTTGTCTAGTGGGTATTCGAATTCCTTGCTCAGGTTTTTGAGGGTTTTTGCTACCGAGTCCAGGAAATATCCGTCACTCCATAGGTATAGTGTGCTTAGTTGGTCAAGTTCCTTTGCCACCATGTTCATGTAGGTTGGCTTGTGTTTTGTGCAGCCTTCCTTAAACATGCCTGATTTGGAGTTCACTATTAGCCTTACCCTTTCTGACAGCTGCTTGAGCAGTTTATTCGCATTCTTGTCCTCTACCACCGACTCGAGCACGTCCAGTTCCCTTCTTATGTATTCTCTTGTCTCTC
>CAYSAF010000049.1:0-2562 GCA_964428965.1 Candidatus Woesearchaeota archaeon | reverse complement strand
GATTTGTGTGGAACAATACCTTTGCTATAGTTTTAGGTATTTTGGGTATTGTTGTGGGACTAATCAACATCAGCGACAGGGAAGTTATGATGTACCTGATATCATCTATAGCCATTTTGGTGGGTGCATCAAGTTTGTCTACAATGATAGGTGTGATAGGAATAGCTTCTGAGTTTTTGACAAACCTGTTGAAGGCAATCACCATTTTCGTCGCGCCCGGTGCGGTTGTTGTAGCCATTAAGGGTGTGTTCGAGATTGCCAGGGGTAAGTAAACCTTTTTCTTTTTTCTTTTTTTTCAAAAGTTTTTTAAACTTCTCTCTTATCAAAATCTCTTATGACTAAAGTAATGGTTGGTATAGAAGTGCACGCCCAGCTTAACACAAAAACAAAAATTTTTTGCAGCTGTCCAAATTCCGTTTCTGATAAGCCTAACACGTTTGTTTGTAATACCTGTTTGGGTATGCCTGGCAGCAAGCCTGTTTTCAACAAAGAGGTGTTGATGCAGTCTTTGAAGGTTGCCCTCGCTTTGAATTGTGAGATTAACGATTCTATGTTTTTTTCCCGTAAGTCCTATTTCTATCCAGACATGCCAAAGAACTTTCAAATCACCCAGTTTGAGATTCCGCTAGCTGAGCATGGCGACTTGGAAGGTATTAGAATTAGACGTATCCACATGGAAGAAGATCCTGGCAGGCTTGTTCATCAGGCTGGCTTAACTCTTGTTGATTATAATCGTTCAGGTGTTCCCCTTGTTGAGATTGTTACTGATCCTGATTTTAAGAGTCCTGATCAAGTCAGAGACTGGTTGAATAAGTTGATAATTATCCTTGAGTATTTGAACGTTTATTCTCGTGCAAGCGAGGCTTCTTTGCGTGCTGATGTTAACATCTCTCTTGACGGTGGTGAGCGTGTTGAGATTAAGAATATTGGCGGTGTTAAGGATATCGAGCGTGCCTTGAATTTCGAGATTGAGAGGCAGAAGAAGGAGAAGGCGGTTAGAGAGACTCGCGGTTGGGATGCTGATAAGGGCATCACAATTTCTTTGCGTAGGAAAGAAACTGAAGAGGATTACGGTTATATTTTTGAGCCTGACTTGACAGAGTTTGAAATCTCTAAGGATTTTGTCAAGGATATTAGACAGAAGCTTCCCGAGTTAGCTACCCAGAAAGCCAGTCGCTTTGTTGATCAGTACAAGATTAATGTTTCTGATGCCCATGTTCTCACTCAGGAGATTCTTATTGCCGAGTTGTTTGAGAAGGTTGCAAAGAAGGTTGATCCTGTCCTTGCAGCTAGGTGGTTGCGTCGTGATTTGTTGAAACTCCTTAACTATAATAAAAAGACTCTGGTGGATTTGCAGATTGACGAAACTCATATCATCGATGTCTTATCTCTGCTTGAGTCCAAGCAGATTAGCGATAACGTCGCTAAGGATATATTGATCAAGTTGATGGAGTCTCCTTTTGATGTTAAGGGTTATGTTAAGAAGCACAATCTTATGCTCGTCTCTGATAAATCCAATTTGGATAAGTTCTGTGATGAAGCAATTAAGGAGTTCCCAAAGGCTGTTCAGGACTTTAAGTCTGGTAAGGCCGAAGCCTTGAATTTCCTGATTGGCCAGGTTGTTAGAAAAACCAAAGGTGCTGCTAACACAGATGTTGTTAGGAAGTTGTTGGAGAAAAAGTTAAAATAAAAAGTTTATTTTGCCTTACCACTTGCTGCCGCCTTTTTCTTTTTTATGACCTCTATTATCTTTACGCAGCTATAGGCTGCTATGAAAGCGGGAATTGCCATCATTGTTGCTAGCACCAAGTTTCCTACCACAAATGCTATACCGTATTGTTTTATTATTCCAAATCCTATGTTGCTTATCGGTCCTATCTCTCCACCCTCAAACATAAACAGGCCTATCTTCAGGCTTGCATAGTAAACGAATGGTGATGTTGGCCATAGCAATAAAACATAACCGAGAAACGCTGCCAGTTTGTTTATTTTAAGTACAGCTATTGCTAATAGCAAAACTATAAGGTTAAGTATCGGTATTGCCAGAAGTCCTGTGAATATTCCTGCACTGAATCCTAGGGCCACCTCAGTTGGTCCTATTCTTGCTTTGATTACCTCATCGTACCGGTATTTCGGGCCTTTTTTCAGCTCTAGGAATATTTTTTGCATATCTCTTATTTTTCTTTTGCTTGTTTAAAACATTTGTGCTTATTATATTTTACAATAAACATATCATAAAATAACCTTATAATGATTCATTTTGTATTATAATAATGTATATAAATAACACCAATCTCTCACTAGTGCTATATTTTGTATGGCGTAAATTTTACAACCACAATATATTGTGTTTCAAAAAGGGAGGTGTGCCTTTGCGGTGTCCTTATTGCTCTTCGGCTGATTTGAAGGTTGTGGATAAGCGCGCTAGTTCCATTTCTGATGCCATTAGGCGCAGGCGCGAGTGTCTGCGCTGCGCTAAGCGCTTTACAACCTACGAAAGGATCGAACACATCAACCTTGTTGTTGTTAAAAAGGACGGCAGGCAGGAGCCTTTTGACAGGA
>CAYSAF010000048.1:0-2668 GCA_964428965.1 Candidatus Woesearchaeota archaeon | reverse complement strand
GGACTAACACCAAGCGAAAGAGCAAAAATACCCTTAATCTTGAACAACAACAAACTCTTAGATTTGCTGAAACAAGCACTAAATCAACCGAATATGACAAAAGAACAAGAAGCTATAAAATCAACCTAAAATAAGACAGAGCCATTAAACATAAAATTTTTAAACACTAAAACAAGATTCTGTGTTTTTTGATAAATTATTCATAAGAAAGGGAGGAAGTTTATGGAACCAAAATTAATAGTAAGAAAAGACGGAAACTACTTCGAACTGGAAGTAGAAAGGAAAGACATAGAGAGATTACTGAACGGAAAACAAATGCTAGGAAGAGATGAAGTAATTGGGATAACAGAAAAAATACGAAGAGAAAAGATAGAGATAACGCCAGACAAACAAAAGGAATACGGCCGCCAAATACCTCTCGTAAGAAAATTCGAATCTAACACCAAAATCGGAGTTAACAGCAAAGTGCTCATAGAAGTAATTGACGATTTCTTCAGAAGCGCAAGAACATACGGAATTGTGTACAGAGCACCTTACGTTATGATAGAAAACTTAAAGATTTATGATAGGGCATTCGGGGAAGACAACACATACCACATAGGAGGGCTTGTGCAACTACTAAAAGAACCAAAAAAGTACTAAGACTGCTCTTAAACAAAAAATTTTATAAGACCACAGATGAACTTATTTTTCTATGAAGACATCAAAAAAAGAGATTATTGACTTAGTGAAAGCATGGATAGCGATATCGATAGCGTTTGCGATAATACTTAGAGAAGGAACAGCAGTGCAACAAATAGCAGAATCATTCATTATATCAGCGCTCACAGTAGGAACAGCGTTCCTTCTCCATGAACTAGCACACAAGGCACTGGCACAGAAATACAGACTGTTTGCGGAATTCAGAAGCTTTGACACGATGTTAATATTGGCAATAGTCATGTCCTTCTTCGGATTTGTATTTGCAGCGCCGGGAGCTGTAATGATTAGGGGTTACGTAACAAAGGAGAGAAATGGAAAACTGTCAGCGATGGGGCCACTAACAAACCTGATACTAGCACTAATATTCTTTGGGATAAAACTAACCAGTCCAACTGGGATAGCACAACAAATAGCAAACTACGGGGTTATAATAAACAGCTGGATAGCGGTATTCAACCTGATACCTGTTTGGAATTTCGACGGAGCAAAGATATGGCAGTGGAACAAGGCAGCTTACTTGGGAATGGCAGCATTCGGAGTACTATTCTTGTTGTTCTTATGAATAGCGTCACCAATCTCTTTTTCTATGGTTTTCAAGTTAGAATCACTGATCAGTTTACGAACAGACTTATCAGTCTCAAGTTTTAACCATACAAAAATCGGAAGGTTTATATAGTTACTTATAAGTAGTAATGAAAGGTGATTTTTATGAAAAGAGAAGATAAAAGCCTTATAGAAAAATTTGAGATATATAAGAAATTCATAGAAGGAAGGATTATAGAAGGTTGTTTCAGGCCTATAGAGAGAGAATCAGACTTGACTAGCTTCTTGATTGAAAGATACGGGAAGAGTATAAAAGGACAACCAGTAAATGAGATGTTCACGGGACAAAAATATTCCATAGCAAAAAGGGAAGCAAAAATCATCATAAATGAACTAAATCTAGACGTGCCACAAAGAAGAATACTTATAGAAGGAATACTGGAAATCAAAAAACACCCACACAACACAAACCTATACAACACGATAGTAGAAGCAGCAAGAGAAGCCTCATACGAAGACATAATACAGGCACTAGGAGGACTAACCTACAGAGAACCCGAACAACTAACACTAGGCTTACAAAACAGAAAAACTTATTAAAAACCAACTTCTAACAAACATCAATTTCTGTAACAAAGGAAAAAGAGGATGAACAGCCTAAAAAACTCGATAGAAGAACTCGAAGAATCATTAGTGAAGGCAGCATACCAGGGAATAGAGCTCAAGCCGAACCAGAAAAACGAGATAGTCCTGAACTTCAAACAAAAAAGAGAAGACGTTTACCAAAAAAACATACACAGCAAGATGCAGGTGGTAAAAAACAAAGCATGGTCGTTAACAAGAGAGATAACAGACGAGAGCAGCAAAAACAGGCTGATGGACGTTCTAGAAGCCATAAACCAGCTGGACAAGCTATACGTTACAGGAGACTTAAAGGGAATGCTGAGAATAGTTCAACAAGTAAAAACGACAGCAGACAGAATAAGCGTGCAGAAAAAAGAAACTCTTAACATAAGAATACCGAACATGCCGCCTGAGATAAAAACAGAGGTCACAAAAGACATCAGCGATATGAAGAAATGCTTCGAGAATAATCTATATAGAAGCTCTGTGATAATGTGCGGAAGAATAGTGGAAACAGCTTTACACAGAAAATACTATGAAATAACAGGGGTGGACATACTGGAAAAAAACCCGGGAATAGGACTCGGCACTTTAGTGGCAAAACTGATAGAAAAAAACGTAAGGTTCGATCCCGGCGTGACACAACAAATACACCTAATAAACCAGGTAAGAGTATACACCGTTCATAAAAAACAAGAGGTTTTCGAGCCGACAAGGGAGCAGGCACACGCAACAATACTATTCACCATGGACATAATAAACAAATTGTTCCAATAGAATTCTCTTTCCAAACTTTTAA
>CAYSAF010000047.1:0-3295 GCA_964428965.1 Candidatus Woesearchaeota archaeon | reverse complement strand
GTTATATAATTCTGACCATGAACATTTCTCCAGTCAAAGAAATCAGGCAAAGCAGATTCTTCAAGAGTTGCCATACCACTGACTTTACCCTTAAGAATATCCTGACGTTTACTCGAGATTTTTTTAGACTTCTTCGACTCAGATTCTGTTGGAGGCTTCAATCCAAGAAGCTTTTTCTTATAAGCTTCATCTTTAACAAAAACAGGGTTATAACCTGCCTTCCACAACCTATTATACTTAGTTGCCTTTTTGATCTCAGCCATCTTACCAACAAGCCTTTCTTGATCTTTGGCAGGAAGTCTTAAGAAAAGAGACCTGATATCAGAAGGCATAGAGCCAATTTCAGAAGAAAGTATAGTCATCTGTTCAGCAGGAAGTTCAGCGTCACCTGTTTCTGATACTGCTTTACCTGTGCTATAAACATAGTTGATAGCGAAATAAATGAGACCTACAAACACAACTAATGCTACTAGAAAAAAAAGAGATTTCAAAAAATTATCTTTTTTTACCTTGCCTCTTTTTTTCAAATCAGGACACCTACTACACAGAAAGTAAAAACCTCCTTAAATAGTTTACTAATCCAAAAAATGGCTAAAACTACTCAACCTTAGCCCCGTTATTAATCGGCTTGTCAGTAGTTAGCAAAACAACGTCCCTGTTGTTAACGGCAGCAAGAATCATGCCATCACTGTCAACACCGCGAAGATTGACAGACTTAAGGTTGGAAAATATAACAACACGCTTACCAACCAACTCCTCTGGCTTGTAATACTGCTTCAAGCCAGCAACAAGCTGCCTCGGCTTAGCCTCGCCCATGTCAACCTGCAAAACAACAAGCTTATCAGCATTAGGATGGGGCTCAGCCTTTTTAATGGTACCAACCCTAACGTCAAGCTTCTTCCAATCATCGAATAAAACAACGTTCTCCATCTTAGAGACCTCCTCCGGCTTATCAAATCTCAACTCAATTTTTTTGAACAGTATTTTCGGCTTAGAAACCTTACCCCTCAACAAACCAAACTTCAATTGCTTAAAGCCCTGCTTACCAAACTCTTTAATTCCCAACTGTGATGCGATCTCTGCAGAAGTCTGAGGCATGAAAGGTTTCAAAAGGATAGCAATAAATCTTAATGATTCTGCAAGGTTGTAAAGGACAACCTCCAACTCTTTTTTATCCTTAATGCTCCAAGGAGTTTTATCGTTAATGTACTTGTTAGCGAAGTTGATGAACCTCCAAATCTCGTTCAAAGCATTATGAAGCTCCCTCTTTTCTATGTAAGAATCGATCTTCTTGAAATCAAGATGCTTTGAAATCTCGTCCTTAGTCTTTTTTGGAATGTTGCCGTTAAGGTAGGAGTTAATCATGACGATGGTGCGGTTAAGGAGGTTGCCGAGGTCGTTGGCAAGCTCGTTGTTAATTCTTGAAACTAATGCTTCTTCTGAGAAATCGCCGTCTTCTCCAAATGGGATTTCTCTTAGAAGGAAGTACCTTAATGAGTCTACTCCATACTTTTGAGATAGATACAATGGATTTATAACATTACCTAAGCTTTTTGACATTTTTTGACCATTAATTGTGAGCCATCCATGTGCAAATATTCTTTTAGGTAATGGGAATTTAGCACTCATTAAAAGCGCAGGAAGTATAACAGAATGAAACCACAAAATCTCTTTTCCCATTAATTGCACATCTGGAGGCCAAAACTTTTTGAATTTTTCTTTAGGATAATCTAATACACTTATATAGAAGCTGAGTGCGTCTAACCAGACATAAAGAGTCAATTCTTTATCTATTGGTATAGGAATGCCCCATTTAACTTTCTTCCTTGAAATACTTAAATCTCTTAAACCCTCTTTTACCCTATTAATTACCTCTTTTTCCCTATTTTCTGGAGAAATAAAACCTGGGTTGTTTTTATACAAATCTAACAATTTGTCTTGATATTTACTCAACTTAAAGAAATAACTCTCCTCTTTCAATTTTTTAACCTCCCTACTGCATTGAGGGCATTTTCCATCAACTGACTGCATTTCAGTCCAATAGCTTTCACAAGGAGTGCAATACCACCCTTCATAAGATCCTTTGTAGATATCGCCATTCTCATAAATTTTTTTGAATATCTTCTCTACAACTTTTATATGTCTGACTTCACTAGTCCTGATAAACCCATCATAGGAAATGTTTAATGTTTTCCAAGTATCTTGAAATTTTTCAGCCATCATATCCACAAACTTCTGGGGATCCATTCCCACTTCATGAGCAGCTTTTTCCAATTTTTCTCCATGCTCATCTAGACCAGAAATAAACATCACATTTTTTTTATCAATCTTTAGCCTGTACCACCTAGCTAAAGCATCTGCAGCTATTGTTGTATAAGCATGCCCAATATGTGCGACATCATTTGGGTAATAAGCAGGGGTTGTTATATATACTTTTTTCATTTGAGTCCTCACTTTTTAGAGTTCTAACATACTTTTTATTTCTTTCTATTATATTCTTTATAGCAACCAGCATATCATTAACCCTTTTTTCATGTTTTAAATGCGGATAAATTGCTTTAAAGGTTTTTGATAAACTAGTTTTTCTGTAAACACCTAATTGCCAGGTATCCTGATTATGTTTCCATCTACCATTCTTTTCGTATCCTTTTTTCCTTACCATTTTCGGTTTTAAACAGTATATCCCTCTACCTATCAAACCCCCATAGAGGTGATGCAAAATATTTTTATCGTAAGATGCAACATTAAGTTTAGCACAGCCTTTTTTGTCTATTTCTATATGTCCTTCCGCATCTAAATATCCTGCAAAAAATGCAAAGAAGCAGCTTGTGTTGTCTCTAATCCATCTTGGGATATTATCCTCTTTTTTCAATAAAAATTTGAAGGACATATTAAGGTGGCAACATACTCTTCTTGCACCTTTTTTATCTGGCTTACTAATCCACACACCACCATACTCCAAAAACATATTTTTTATTAAGATTACTTGCACTTCTTTTGTAGTACTAGACCTAACACATATTGTTTTACTATTTTTCCTTATTTTTTGGACATGTAAATCCCCCAGTCTAAACCCTATCAAATAAGCTTTTTCTTCTGCATTGCCACTAAAATCTGTTTTCTTGTATACTGTACTTGTTTCGTAACGGGATCTCGTTGGAATATTAAATCTATGTAACCTTTCTCTAACGACTTCATCATCACACTTGTACAAGGATGCAATCTTTGCACAGGAAAGCTTTTCATTACATATATGGCAAGGATACCCAGCAGTTTAGTGCTGGGGGGAATTGCC
>CAYSAF010000046.1:0-4302 GCA_964428965.1 Candidatus Woesearchaeota archaeon | reverse complement strand
CCGTTACATGGTTCTGGCAAGTCCAGTCTGAACGTCATGGAGACTTCTGCTCCAGGGCTCAAGACGTTACCAGCGTAGTAACCGCCAGTTAACTTTGGTCCTTGGATTATCTCACATTCGTCATACATGCTTGTCTGGAACTTGTCACCGTAACAGATTGGCACATAACCTTCAGCATCATTTCTCGGGTCAGACTGTGAGCCGTAGGCACCATTAGTTGCGAAGTACGCGAACTGCTCCAATGACAACTGGTTTGTCGTTGGGCACTTGGCACCTGAGCTGCTTGAGTCGTAGAAGTCTGTTCCTGACACAAACATGTCAAGGAGCACTCCTGAAGCTGAATCAGCATCGTTACCTACAAGCAGAGTTTCTGAGTATGCTTGGGAACCAGGCCTTACTCCCTCAAATGAAAGCTGACCGTCGATTGCCAAAGCTATATCAGGGTTGAAGAACCAGAACTCGTTCTCATCCATGATGCTACTTAAGCCGTCAAGGTCTTCCACTTCCACGGTAACCCAGAATTCACCCTTCATACTATCAGGTGTCTCTACGGTAAAAGTACAGTCGTAGTAAGCCATCGTGTTTTCTGCGGCATACTTCAATACTTCTTCGCCGATTCTAGCGTTGCACAAAGGTCCTATTTCTTCAGTCGGAGTCAATACGTGGTGCAACTTACAGTTAGCCTCTATGTCATTACCTGTACCTTGGGAGCCTCCTGTTGTCATGAACACGTCCTTAATCTTCTCGATACCGTTCTTGTCCATAACCAGAACTTCCCAGTGGATCTGCTCACCCTCGAAAGCATAGTTCTCTATCCTTTCTACTAGGCGTTCGCAGTCCCCCTGGTCACAGTTTACCCTTCCAGGCTCTACGTTGTCATCGCAAACTACCCTGTGGTCACACATCCATATCAATGGCTTAAACTTCTCTGTTTCCACGTTTACGCCGATCCCTGTACCAACTTCGACCGCAGTTACTGGTAGCACAGCTAAAACCAAAATAGCTGCAGCCAAAACTGCTATGCTTCTTTTCATATTCACCTAACCTCCTATCGTTTTATTCCAACTATAAAGTTGGGCAAATCCTTCTTGATTTGCTCAAGTGTCTTACTTTTATTGAAGACCATGATGTTGAGAATCTGTAAATCCCCCTTGACCTCTATACCTTGAATCTAGTAATACCCCCCAACTTTTGTGAAGTGATGACATTCTCATAACTGAGATTTTATATAAACATTCTTAACGACGATAATATAGCTTGGAGAACAGAAAAAGTATTTTTTTTCTATTACCTATGACTAGTGGGAAAAAATGCTCAAAGTGTTATATTTCGAGAGTAACAAGCCTCCAGCTGTAAAATCTGAAAATTACGCAGAATAAGAAATGTATATAAAGAAAGGTGACACCACCAATTAGTTCGCATGAAAAAGGGGAATTCTAGAAAACTAATATGATAAGATAAAAAAAATCTTAATCAAAAAAAGAAAAAAAGGGAGGTTAGGTGAACTTAGATCGCTTCTCCCCAAAAGAAAATTTGGCCAGTATCAAAATCTCCGTTACACGGTTCTGGCAAATCCAACCTGAACGTCATCTCTATTTCTGCACCTGATAACAATAGATTCCCAGCATAGTAACCTTCTGCATTAACAGGCCCTTGAATTATCTCACACCTGTCATACATACTTGTGTCAAACGTGTTGCCGTAGCAGATCCCAACATAGTTTTCTGTGCCTTTTCTCGGGTCAGTGTCTGAGCTGTAAGCCCCGTTAGTTGCGTAGTAAGCAAAGTTTGTCAAAGCCAACTGATTTGAAGTTGGACACAAAGCACCTGAGCTGCCTGAGTCATAGAAGTCTGTTCCTGACACAAACATGTCAAGTAGTACTCCTGAACCTGCTTCAGCATCGTTACCTACTAGCAGAGTTTCTGACTCTGCTCGGGAACCTGGCATAACATCATTAAACGCCAACTTCCCATCTATGGCTAAAGCTATATCAGGGTTGAAGAACCAGAATTCGTTCTCATCCATAATGCTGCTTAAGCCGTCAAGGTCCTCCACTTCCACGGTAACCCAGTACTCACCCTTCATACTATCAGGCGTCTCTACGGTGAAAGTACAGTCGTAGTAAGCCATCGTGTTTTCTGTTGCTTCATCAACGTCCTCTTCTCCTATTGTTGCATTACATGAGGTATCCACTTCTTCCCCACCATAAAGTACGCTGCTCAGCTTACACTCAGCCTCAATGGGGTTACCTGATGTTTCATCTTCACCAACTGTTATGAAAACGTCCTTAATCTTCTCAATTCCGTTCTTGTCCATAACCAGAACCTTCCAGTGGATCTGCTCACCCTCAAAAGCATAGTCCCCTATCCTTTCTACTAGTTCTTCGCATTTTCCATCCTTACAGTCTCCTGTTATCCTTCCAGGCTCTACGTTGTCATCGCAAACTACCCTGTGATCACACATCCATATCAATGGCTTAAACTTCTCTGTTGTCACTTCAACATCAATACCCTGCTTTATGTTTATGTTTGATGTTACTGACACCGCAGATAATGCCAAGACCAATACTACAAAAACTACCAAACTCTTTTTCATGTAAAGACCTCCTTTTAGTTTCATTTGAAGATAAAAAGGGAACTTTATGCGCTCTGCAAAACACAAAAATCTCTACTTAGAAATCACTCACCTCTCACCACCTCTACTTTTACCTAAAATCCCCCCTATTTTTCGCTTAGCAGATGAAGATAAAGAATTAATATAAGCATTCTCAACGATGATAATGCATATTGCAGCACAGAAAAAGTATTTTTTTTCTATTACCTATGACTAGTGGGAAAAAATGCTCAAAGTGTTATATTTCGAGAGTAACAAGCCTCCAGCTGTAAAATCTGAAAATTACGCAGAATAAGAAATGTATATAAAGAAAGGTGACACCACCAATTAGTTCGCATGAAAAAGGGGAATTCTGAAAAAAAAACAGTATGCGCAAATAAAAAAAGAAGGAATTACTACTTAACAAACTCCACGTTAGGGAGAGCCCTAAAGTGTTCATCACCCGTAAGAAACTTTATGCCCAACCTTTTTGCAACAACATAGCCGACAACATCAGGCACGGACATCCCCTTATGCTTAATCCTGAAAGTCATCGCAGATTTGACATCTTCTAATGAGACATCAACAAGGAACTGCCTATAAGACTCTGTAACCTTATCAGCTGTCTTGACATCAAGCTCCATCTTAAGCTTATAATTAAGTTCAGCAAGGTGAAACAGTGTAGTCACTGCCATACAGCCCTTATACATCGCGTAAGAAGGATTGCCCCTCATTATCTCAAAGAAAGGGTAAGTGTCAAAAAAATAGCTATTCATCCCAAAGCTCCCTATCTATCTCCCTCATCATCTGATCAGTAGACTTCTTAAACTTGAACTTACCGAATGTTTCTTCCAAAGGATTAGCCTTACCCCTGATAATAATCCTAACCTTACTACCTTCCTTCAAGTTTTCTTTTAATACAACCTTGTTCGGAATTACCATGCCGATAGACCTCCCCCACTTCCTTAATACGGCTTCAAACTCAATCATGATTATACCAATATAATCAAGCGTATATAAAACTTTTCTTTTAATAAACATTATCTCCAAAAAAGCAGAAAGATTACGGTCTCAATTTCAGAATTATATGTTCTTTGTCAGGAACGTAAACGTAAATCTCCTTGCCAGCTTCAAGGTTGAGACTCTCAACCACGTTCTTGTTGAAGTACATGCCGAGCCTGTCCTTTGAAAGCTTTATTATTTTCTGGCTGATCCTAAGGGCAGATTCCTTCGCCCTAATCTCATCAATAGCCCTTTTCATGGACTTCTTGTCAAACGAGAAATAATCGCACTTGGGGCATTGGTAACTGACAACAGGCCTGCTAGCATCTTCTATGTCCACATCCACCTTCTTCAAAGCCGAGCCACATTCAGGACATTTCATCTTAACCTCTTGGCATTTATTAAGTATACTGTATCACAATCCAACTTGCAGAGGATGTAACAACTGCCGTAAATGATCCTTATCTTACCCTTCACCTTACGCTTAACCTTGCAATATCAAAGCCTCCAAAACCTCACTCCATGGAACCTCAGTCTCGTGATGAACCCTGTAATGGTCAGTCTTCCTCACATACTTGAAATGCATAAAAGCACACCTTAAGACTGACTACACTTCTGTAGTCATTTATACTATATAAACATTTCTTATCACAAGAAAGAAGAATTAATAAGTCCTATTCAAAGAAAAGCGGAAAAATTACAAAAAAA
>CAYSAF010000045.1:0-4313 GCA_964428965.1 Candidatus Woesearchaeota archaeon | reverse complement strand
AGTTTTGCAGCCTAGGCCTTAATGCCACCGTTCTATGAACGGTGGTTCTTTACTTCTTACAACAGGGCCTTTATTTTTTCTATGTATTCCGCAACCTTGTTGCCATTGTCCGTAAGTTTTATCATCTTTATCCTGCCTTGTTTGATAAACTCAACGAGTTTTGCCTTTTCCATTTCCTGCAGGATTTTTACTGCATGTGAGTAAGTGCAGTCAACTTCTTTTGCTAGAACGCTACCGTATCTGTTTTTACCGCCTTTTCTCAGGGCAACCAGTATCATTGCTGGTTTCCTTCTGAAAAATACCTCAAAGATATCTTTTTTAGCCATCGTATTCCCCCTATCACACTCTTTCTAGCTTATCGTTATCTTGAAAAACACATAATTAATCACTTATATTTAAATGTTTGCTTTTAAAATATATATCAGAGGCAATAAAATAGAAAGCTTTAAATAATTTCTTTTTAAGTGTTGTGCTTCGGCAAAAACTTTATTAAGTTTCCCTCTTTATTCCCTTTGAATGCTTGATATCAGATTCGTCAGGGATAACAGGAAACTGGTTGAGAACAACCTAAAAAAGAAGTTTATGGAGGACAGAGTCCCCCTAGTTTCTAAGCTCATTGCCAACTATGAACGCTCACTTAAGATTAAGCAGGAGCTTGACAGTTTGAGGCATAGGCGTAACGAGATTTCTGAGGAGATTAACAAGTTGCAGAAAGAGAAGAGGGATTTCTCTCACAAGATTAAGGAGGTTAAGGAGATTCCTGACAAGATTAAGGCCTTGGAAAAGGAGTTTGAAGATTTAACTAAAGCGAACAGGTCATTGCTCATGAAGGTTCCCAACATCATGCACAAGTCAGTTCCAATAGGTAAAGATGCTTCACAGAACAAGGTTGTTAAGAAATGGGGTAATGTTCCTAAGTTCAAGTTCCCGATTAAGAATCACGTTGAGCTTGCGGAAAATCTTGGCATAGTCGATTTTGACGCTTCTGCTGAGACTTCTGGTAGCGGTTTTTACTACCTCAAAAATGAGCTCGCATTGCTTAATCAGGCGTTGCTTAAATTTACGGTTGATTACCTACTTAAGAAAAAATATGTTTATGTTGAACCTCCATTGATGATAAGGAAGAAAGTTGCTGAGGCTGCTGAAGATTTTGAGGCATTCCAGACAAAAATATACAAGGTTGAGGGGGAGGATTTATATCTGATTCCTACAAGCGAGCACGCGATACTCGGTATGCTCACAAACAAAACCATACCCAAAGAAAAGTTGCCCCTTAAAGTCTTTTCTTACTCGATGTGTTTCAGGAAGGAAGTCGGCAGTCACGGTATTAACGAGAAAGGGCTTTGGCGTACTCATCAGTTTAACAAGGTTGAGCAGTTTGTTTTCTGCATGCCCGAGGATTCTTGGAAGTACTATGATGAGCTGCAGAGAAATTCTGAAGAGCTCTACAAAAAATTGAAGATTCCTTACCGAATCTTTGAGTGTTGTTCTGGTGACCTCGGTGACTGGAAGGCGAAAAGCTCTGACCTGGAAGCTTACAGGCCGACTACCGGTAAGTATGAGGAGGTTGGTTCTTTGAGCAACTGTACCGATTTTCAGGCTCGTGACTTGAACATAAAGTGTGTTGACAAGAAAGGTGAGAAAAGAGTTTTGCACACCTTGAATAACACTGCTATTGCAACTTCCAGAGCTATGGTTGTCCTACTCGAGAATTGTCAGCAGAAGGACGGTTCTATAAAAATACCTACTGTGTTACAAAAATATATGGGTGGGCTAAAGAAAATTGACAGCAGAACTAAATAAAAGAAGCAGTAGTGAAATCTGTGAAAATTGTAAACACCATTATTGTTGTAAGAAAAGCACCCTACTTTCTTGACAAAAAAGGAAAAAGAGAAGTATGATATACAGAATAACAGTAAATGTAACAAGCTAATTAATGATAAATGTTCAATTTATGATAAAAGACCTATAGACTGCAGGATTTTTCCAATCATGATATGCAAGATAGATGGTAAATTTTATTGGGCTCTGACAAAAAGCTGTCCCTTATATAAGATAATTAACGTAGAAAAGGAAATAGAAATTATAGAAAGGATTTACCTACCCCACCTTGAGGATGAACTTGAAGATTACCATAACCATCCATGGGATAAGTGGTTTGAGAATGTTCAAGTAGTCAGAGAGGTTAATTTGAAGTAGAAAGATTTTGATAATAAACCAACAAAACATTTGGTTTTCCACAGGAGGCACATACGCAAAAGAAGATTTATTCATAGGGAAACACGCTAATAGAAAGTTTTTTAAATACCTATTTTTTCTATCCGAACATGGAACCTTCTGGAAGTAAAATACCCAAGCACATAGGGATTATATTAGATGGGAACAGGCGTTTTGCAAAGCAGCTTATGATGAAGCCGTGGAAGGGTCATGAGTTGGGCGCCAAGAAAATATGGAAGCTTTTTGACTGGTGCAAAGAGCTTGACCTGCATGAAGTTACGCTTTACACGTTCTCTATTGAGAATTTCAACAGACCTAAGAAGGAGTTTGATTACCTGATGCAGCTTTTCCAGAGAGAGTTCAACGCAGTTAAGAAAGACCCAAGGATTCATAAGAACAGGATAAGGATTAATTTCATCGGAAGGATTAACATGTTTCCCAAGCCGGTTTACGAAGCAATGAAGAACTTGATGGAAGCTACTAAGGATTACAACAGCTACATAGTTAATTTTGCCATGGCTTACGGCGGCAGGGCTGAAGTGCTTGATGCTACGAAGAAGATTGCTCAGCTGGTTAAGGAAGGCAAGCTTGACATAGACCAGATTAATGAGAAGGTGTTTTCTAAGGAGCTTTACTTGGAGAGCGAGCCTGATTTGATAATCAGGACTTCTGGTGAGCAGCGTACTTCCGGGTTCTTGATATGGCAAGGTTCATACGCCGAGCTTTACTGGTGTCAGAAGAAGTGGCCTGAGTTTGAGAAGGAGGATTTGATTGAGGCCATCGAGGATTACATGCTTAGGGAGAGGAGATTTGGTAAGTAAAAGTTTAATAAGCAGTTCTCCGTTTAATTGATAAAGTAACATATTCCCAAAATAAATCACGATAAAATCGTGGGGCTTTTGGCAATTTGTCCCTAAGCTCATCCGCAGTTCCAAAAAAATGGCTTTGGAATCAACACTTGGAATGTACGGCTGTGTTACAGGCAGCCATCCTCCCTTACCATGTAGGTTGGGAGCAGTTTGCAACTTCGCTTTCGAAACCGTTTCCTTCCGCTTCGGAAGGTGCCTTAGCGACTCTGAGAGGGGAGCTGAACAGATATTTAAAAATATAGGTGGTGAAAAGTAGGCAATTCCTCCCAACACTAAAGTGTTGGGTATCCTTGCCACAAACTTTATGAAAATTCTTGCTGCTGGTGACATTCATGGCGACACTAGACTAGCCCAAGCCTTGGCTAGGAAGGCTGAGAGGAATAAGGTTGACTTGGTTGTTCTCTGCGGTGACATAACCCTTGCCGATTCTTCAACTTCTAACTTGATAGGTCCCTTTGTTAAGAAGAAAAAGAAGGTTCTCCTGGTCCCCGGTAACCATGAGACTTTGGCCACAGCTGATTTTCTTGCAGAGCTTTACGATGTCACTAATCTCCACGGCTACTCTGTGAAGTTTAGGGATGTTGGTTTTTTCGGTTGCGGTTTTGCTAACGTCGGCCTTTCAAGGTTAAGAGATGAGGAGACTTTGAAGATTTTGACTAAAGCATACAAGAAGATTAAGGATGCTAAGAAGAAGATTATGGTTACCCACGTCCATCCTGAAGGTACCCTTATGGGTAAGCTGACCTCTTTCTTTCCCGGTTCCAACGGTGTGAAGAAGGCTGTTCGGAAGTTGAAGCCTGATATTCTGCTTTGCAGTCACGTTCACGAGGCTGAAGGTGTAGAAGAGAAGATAGGTAAGACCAAGGTAATAAACGTTGGCAGGGAAGGCAAAATAATCAAGATTTAGAGGCCCAGTTCTTTGAACTCGTCTCTTATCTCCTGTTTCCTGTTTTTCATTTTTATCTGGGCGAACTTATTCCAGCATTCCTTCTCAAAATACTGCTCTTCTCCGTACTCGTTTTTTCTCATTACGTAATTCTCTGGTTTGAGGTTTCCGATAACATCTACCCTGTCAACTATCTTGAAGTTTTTGTTGCAGAAATAACACTTCTTCATATCATCTGCCATATGCTTACCTGTCTTTTTTGTAGATATAAATTTTTTCGTTATTCAGAATATATTCCTGTTTTGTTCTTTTGCTGATGATTTATAAATGTTGTGATTTTC
>CAYSAF010000044.1:0-4699 GCA_964428965.1 Candidatus Woesearchaeota archaeon | reverse complement strand
GGTGTAATAATAGACTGTATTAAAAATTTTCAGTCGTGCAATGCAACACAGTAAGATTTAATATTTAACTTCTGAAGGGGGTAAACTCAACTCAGGATTGCCACCAGAAATAACACTAAACTTTTTATGATTATACCCCTTCGTCAGGTCAAGCCTTATAGTTCCAGCTATCGCCTCACCTTCTCTTATCTCACTCAAAACCATAGCATAGTTGGGCTGCTTAATTATTTCAACAGAGGCATCTCTCCTAACCCTAAAACGTATCATATCCCTCCCCCCGGTATCGGCTTGATAGTAATTACGTTTTCCCCCAATCCTTTTTAAGATGAGCGTATCAGTCAGGTCCTCTAGCCTGCCCCTAGAATTTGCCTCTAAAGCAATCCCGATCTGCTCCTCACGACCTTGCACAGAACTAAGCAAAAAATACCTTGTAATAATCCTCTTTGCCATGATGATGTTACTGTGTCAAATCTTTTAAAGATTTAGCTACAAAAAAATACATTAAAATAAATGGAAATTTTGCGAAAAACAAACAGAAAACTATTTATAACAAAATCTGTTCTAATAGGGCTATGGACAAAAGAGGCAAGATCAACTGGAGCGAATTTTTCAAAATATTCATAGGCCTAGCAGCAGCCAGCGGAGGAGCGATGCTTGTGGTCACATCCCAAGGCAGACCCATACCAATAGTGGGTGGAATAATACTAGCTGCAGGAGGTTTCGCACTCCTATTTATAGAGAAGTGAGAATTATGGATGACAAAAAACAAGCAAAAAAGAACAGGCTGGACCTAGAATACCATGGTGAAGCACAAAAAAGAAATGCTACACTAATACTGCTAACAACAGGAACACTGGGATTTATAGGAACTTTCATATGGCTAAAAGAAAAGAACTTCCTCTACTTAGGTGTGCTAATCGCTTCGGTAATAATATTCTTTGGGGTACAAAACTACAGAAAAATAACAAAAAGAATGAAAAACATACTAACAGAAATAGAAAACTTATAGGCTTGTTGCAAAATTTAAATAATAAACAAACAAAAAATAAACATAGCAGACCCGAGAGTGGTGAAATTAGAAGATATTTTGGTGAATCGTTTACTAAACGTTACACTCCCAGTATGATATTCACTACTGCCTGCACATCTAAGATATTAACAGCTCCATCCTTATTCACATCAGCACTACTCCCATAATCCTGCACAGCCAAGATATCATTCACACAAGCCTGCACATCCAAAACATTTACTTGCCCATCTAAATTTACATCTCCATCAGCAGAAGTTTTACAACTTCCATCAACCTGACATTGCTGACCTGAAGGACAACTACAGCTTTGGCAGTTATTAATTAAAGTTCCAGACGAACAGTATTTTGGTTTTGTTGAGGAACACTGGTTGTAAGCAGTACCATCCGAACATGTTTGTGTGGTTCCTAAATATTCATATGCTCCGATATCAGGTGCGGAGCCGGAGTAAGTGTAACTTACCCCATCACCACTGTTCCAAGAAATGCTTCTGTCTACTGCGATTGTGTTTGTCCCATAATCAACATTGGTGATTCTGACCGGACTATTGGAGCCGATTTGAACAAGGTCTCCGGCAGCTCCTGTACCAAAGCCATCGGTGAAGTAACTTGCATCTGATACCGTGACGGTGGTTCCGCTTCCTGAGCCCGAAGTCCTCGTCAAGAAATCACCCGTGTCTTTACAAGGGCTAGTCGCCTGGAGATTAAAGTTGCCATTGGACGGGTCCACGAATTTCGGGTTTGAACTAATCGAATTCGCATCTTTTCCGCTTGTGGACTTATACTCAGCCCATGTTTTGTCGGAACCAAGCCAGTTAACGTTCACGGTTCGAGTATTGTAAACATCGTTGTAATCAGAGATAAAATTATTGTTGCATCCTAGCCACATGTCAGAATTGGCAGTTGTCTCTGAAATAATATTATTTTTCAATACGACTGCGTCTACAGGGGCATGATAAGCGCAGGTAGTCATTCCCCCTCTTTGAGTTTCGGGGGCACCGTTTTTGTAAAGCGTATTGTGCGCAAGTGTTACCTGAGATGCGCTAGCGTCGAGATTTATTCCCATAGCATTGAGCAGGTGCGGCACGCCTCTGTTATTTTCCGAGATGATATTGTTATGAGCAATAACACGAGTTGAATCAGTTACCATGAAACCTACTTTGTTATACCGCAGGGTATTATTTCTTACAGCGACGTTATTTGTCTGGGCTACCCAAATTCCTGTTTCATACGCATAAATATCCGCATTATGGTAGCAAGTGTTGTCTTCAACAACAACATTTTCTGTGCCATCTTCCAATTGTATACCGGTTGCCCCATTATCGTAAATGATATTATTATGTATCCAGACATACGCCGCATTCCATGTTCGTATGCCCTGCATGTAATTACCGTATACCTCGTTACCAAAAATATTTACCCTTCTTGGTCCATCGGAAAAGGGTCCGCCATAATCAGTGCCGCATTCTATACCGAAGGAGTATATTTCTTCTCCTTGGTTATTATACATTTTATTATTTGGGCCGACCGTAATGTCATAGGCTTTCTCCGCCACCCAGAGACCATGAAACGGATTGTCATGCAAGAGAGAGTTTTTTATAGTCACATAAGAAAGTGGAGTAGATTCTCCTTGAAGATAAATACCAAAGCGATTTTTAGTTGCTTCAATGCCATCCAGGATGATGTTGTTAGAATTGTCAGCTACCCAAACTCCAGCGTAAGTACCGCTCCCGCCTGCTCGATCACCAACAACTTTAAGGTCAATGACCTGAATATAACTTCTCCCACTTACTTGAAAACCAGAATCACGACCAGCAGCGTTGATAGTAACTGCTTCACCACTATAACTTCTGTAGGTGATGTAATTGCCAGATGTTCCAGACCTTGTAGGTGTCACTTTCTCATTATACGTACCAGCCCTGATGTATACTGTATCTCCTGGTTGCAATGTATTTGCGGCCTTCTGAATGGTTTTCCAGGGTTGCGCCTGCGTGCCGGGATTTGAGTCGCTTCCGGTGGTGGAAACATAATAAGTAGCCGCTAAAGAAATTTTGGCAAAAAATAAAGCGGTGAGTAAGACTGCTATCAAAATAATAGTTTTTTTCATTCTTTTCTATACTCCTAGTATAATGTTCACTACTTGTTGTACATCTAAGATATTTACAGAGCCGTCCTTGTTAACATCAGCACTACTTGTAACTTGGTCTATACCTAAGATAATATTAACCAGCTTCTGCACATCTAAGATATTTACTGCTCCATCACCATTTACATCGCCTTTTGGAGTCGCGTCGGAAACATATTCGTAGGCGCCGATGTCTGGCGAAGCGCCTCTGGCGGTTTTGAAAAAGTCTTCAGTTACTTCGCTGATAACTTTAGCTTTGTTGATGGCAGGAGAAGTAGATAAAATTTTAAACCATTCAGAAGTAAGCTGCCCTGCGCCTGTTGGCCCGCTCTTTGCCAGCTTCGAGTCACCAATAACATCGCCTGTTCCAGAGGCAGCGGATGGGGGAGTTTTAGACCAGAGGTTGTTGGAAAAAGTTACGCCAGAGCCACCATTAAATGTAGTGGGTATGCTGTTTTCCTGCAAGACCAGGTTATTGGTAAATCTACAGTTTGAGCATGTGCCTTCATAGAAATATACATTAGCAAGGTCATCCCTGTTCGAGTTTACAAAAGTATTGTAGGCGTACAAATTATTTGCGCTCTCTGTGGTTCCTGCTGCAAGGTTTCTATCACATCCCATTACAAGATTGTTGATTATCAAATTATCAGAAGATGCAGGATTATATTTCTCGTCCCCAACAAGTATTCCCTGTTGACTGCTAACATATGAGCCAACAATATTGCCGGGTGTGCAATAGAGCAGATTCCGGCGGGCAACTGTGTACTTAGTATCGGATACATAAATATTTTGTATGTTATTGTAAGCAATGTTGTCTTCTATTGTAGTGTACGTGGCTTCAAAAGTGGATATTCCTTCGCCCCAGTTGTCCCAAGCGGTGCTTTTTCGAATTGTGCAATGTGTGGGATAGCGACCACAAGTGATGCCAAGTCCCCAACTGCCAGACATGGTGCCCCTTTCATTAATCAAACTGTTTGCCCAGGCCCGGCAATTCTGGGCTGTATCATAATCGCCTTGAAGTAGAATTCCAGAACCCCAATTATGATGGGAATAAATATTATCAACCGTAACATGTGTTCCAGTTACACCAATTCCGTTGTCAGAAGCTTTTGTGATTTCTAGGTTACTGATGGTATACCAAGAACCTCTCACCTCAATCAAGCCCCGATAGAGACCCCCTATAGAATAATTATTCCCATCAATGATAACCGTTTCGTTTCCATAATTGGTAACTATGATTGGATTTGTTTCCGTGCCACTAGCTGAAAAAGTGGCGCTTTCCCGGTAAGTTCCGCCTCTGATATACACTGTGTCACCCGCGCTTATGGTGTTGGCAGCTTTTTGAATTGTCCGCCAAGGCGCAGAAAGTGTTCCAAGGTTATTATCATTACCATTTGTTGAAACATAATAAGTGGCAGCAAAAGAAACCCTGGCAAAAAATAAAGCTGTGAGTAAAACTGTAATCAAAACAAATAATTTTTTCACTTTTAACTCCTCTTTTTTTTATCATTATACTGGATATTTTTACCTTTAAATAACTTACTATA
>CAYSAF010000043.1:0-5189 GCA_964428965.1 Candidatus Woesearchaeota archaeon | reverse complement strand
ACAACAATACCCAAAATACCTAAAACTATAGCAAAGGTATTGTTCCACACAAATCCGGCGATCACAGCGATCACCAAGCCTGCGATGAAGGACCAAATACCTAACTTCTCCATTCCTCCTTTCATACTAAAACCTCCTTAACGTTTAAAGCTCTTAGGGAGATACTTCTTTACAGCATCCCTAACAAGCCAACTCATAGACCTATCTAACTTCTTAGACAAAGCCTTAAGCTTAGCCATGTTCTTTTTATCTATAATGATGCTTAAAGTTTTCATAATACCCCCTAATATAATATATGATAAAATGTTATATTTATAAAATTTCTGTTAAACTGAGAAGTTACAAAGAACCTACAGTGAAAAGCTTCTTATCAGCCAAGTGATCAGACATGTACATTATACCAATAGGCATCTTGTGAACAGAGCCAGCGTTAACGGAAAGATGGGGCATACCAGTAAGGTTAGGACCAACAGTCAAGATGTCCATCATGTAATTCTGCAATGGAGTAAGCTTATCAGTCTCGGAAAATTTTGGAGCAATCACAGGCATTGTAGGAGAAACCAAAATGTCGTACTTCTTGAAAGCCTTCTTGTACTCCTCAATGATTTTAGTACGAACCTTCATAGCCTTCAAATAATAAGCGTTACGGAAACCAGCCATACGAGCAAAAGTACCAAGAATAATCCTACGCTTAGCTTCTTTGCCAAAGGCATCACTCCTAACTTCAGAGAAATACTCATCAAAGCCACCCTTCAGAGGTTTAGAGTAGCCATAACGCATGCCACAAAACTTAGCAAGATTAGTGGAAGCCTCGGAAGTTGCAATTATATAATACGTAGCAATACCGTACTTAAAAGTAAGGGGAAGAGATATGGTTTCGTACTCATAACCAAGTTCATTAACTTTAGAAAGGATAAGGTCTTTAACACCCTTATCAACCTCAAGAGACTCCTTAATCAAAGCAACCTTCTTAACCTTACTGTCCAACAATTCTTTGTTAAGAGAGGTGGAATCCTTGAGGTCATAACCGGCAATGACGTCAGCAACGAGCTCACAAGAAGCAACATCCTTTGAGATAACACCGATCTTGTCAAGAGAGTTAGCATAGTCAATCAAACCATAACGAGAAACAAGGCCGTAAGTGGGACAGAAACCAACAACGCCACAAAAACCAGCAGGGTTAACTATCGAGCCGCCAGTGGACTCAGCCAGAGCAACGTGAGGAAACTTAGTAATTGCAGAAAAACCAGCAGCACCGCCGGAACTACCTCCAGTCACTCTTGTTTTGTCAAGAGGGTTCTTAGGAGATTTAAAGCCGACTCCTACATTAATAGAGAAACTACCAAAACCAAACTCGTCTTGTGAGGTCTTACCGATTATTACAGCACCCTGATCGATGCAGCGCTGAACAGCAGTAGCATTCATAACAGGCTTATACCCCTTTAAAATTTTCGAACCTGCTGTTGACTCAACGCCATTGACACAGATACAGTCCTTAACAGAGACAGGCAAGCCAGCGAGACTGCCCTTAGGATTTTTTTCAACCTCCTTAGCCTGCCTCAAAGCCAAGTCCCTTGAAATTACGTTGAAATAATGATACTCTTTGTTTATATCTTCTGCCTCATCAAGAATCTCCTTAACAGTCTTAACTACAGAGACCTTACGAGCTTTAACGTCCTTCAAGTACTGCAAAACATTATCCATGTTAAAACGCCTTCGGGCCCTTGAAAAAACCGTCCTTCTTGTGAGCAGCGTTACTCAAAGCATCATCCTGAGACAAATACTTGCCAACCTCATCTTTGCGGAAAACATCCTTAACAGGAATAGGCTGGAATGAGGGCTTAACATCCTTAACGTCAACCTCATCTAGAACGGAAAAGTTATTCAAGATGTCATCAAAATCCTTGATAAAATCACTAACCTCCTTAGGAGAAAGATTAAGGCGGGCGTTCTTCGCAACCCTGATTATTAATTCTTTATCAACCTTCATTTCTTCTTCACTACGTCAACCTTTATGTGAACGTCCTTAAGAATGTTGTCATCGACATCAGAAGGACTACCGTCCATCGGACACTGGGCAGCCTTATTCTTAGGGAAAGCAATAAACTCACGGATATCGTTGTGGCCTCCGATCAGAGCAACCAGCCTATCAAAGCCAACTGCAATACCGCCGTGAGGAGGGGCACCAAACCTGAAGGATTTCAACAAGAAACCAAAATTACGCTCAGCCTGAGCATAGTCCATACCTATAACCTTCAAAACCCTCTCCTGGATATCCCTCTTATGAATCCTGATAGAACCACCAGCAACCTCAATACCGTTCAAAGTCAAGTCATAAAGCTGACCCCTAACTCTGGAAGGGTCTGTCTCAAGATACTTCATGTCCTCAAACTTAGGCATAGAGAAGATGTGGTGCATGGGGACATACTTCTCCTCATCCTCGCTCCACACAAACAAAGGAAAGTTAGTAATCCAGCAGAAATTAAACTCGTCAGGCTTAGCAAGATTAAGTTTCTTTGCTATAAACAAGCGAAGCTGACCAAGGGCATCGTTTGTAACCTTAGGCTTATCTGCGATGAAAAGAATCAAATCATTGTTCTTAGCATCCGTAACCTTGATTATTTCCTTTTGTATTTTTTCACTCAAATACTTTGTGATTGAAGATGATAAAACATTATCATCTACCTTAGCCCAAGCCAAACCTTTAGAACCGTAAACAGCGGCATGAGCAGTCAACTCATCCAAATCTTTCCTCGAAAAGCTACCACAACCCTTGGCATTCAAACACTTAACTATGCCACCATGCTGGATAACATTCTTGAAAACAGAAAAATCAGAATCCTTAACTATCTTTGTAATGTCATGAAGCTCTAAACCGAAACGCAAGTCAGGCTTATCAGAACCATACCTTGATATGGCCTCATCATAACTCAACCTCTTGAAAGGAGTTTTCAAATCCCTGTTAAGAACCTTCTTGAAAACATGATTCATCAAACCCTCAATAACTTCATAAATATCCTCCTCCTGGATGAAAGACATCTCTATGTCTACCTGAGTGAACTCGGGCTGACGGTCTATTCTCAAATCTTCGTCTCTCAGGCACTTAGCAAGCTGGTAGTAGCGGTCGCAGCCGGAAACCATGAGAATCTGCTTGTAAAGCTGCGGAGACTGCGGCAAGGAGTAAAACTTAGCGGGGTTAATCCTTGAGGGGACGATGTAGTCACGAGCACCCTCTGGAGTGGAACGAATTAACAGGGGGGTTTCTATTTCCAAGAAATTCCTACTGTTCATGTACTCACGAACAGCCTGAGCAACATCATGACGAAGCTTGATATGAGACTGCATAACAGGCCTTCTTAAATCCAAATAACGGTACTCAAGCCTAAGGTCGTCGTTAGCAACTATGCGATCGTCAATCTCAATAGGGGGGACATCAGCCTCGTTCAAGACCTCAAGCCTATCAACAAAAACCTCAATCTCACCAGTACGAAGCTTCTTGTTTTCCATACCCTTCTTACGAGACTTAACAACACCATCAACCTTGATAACAAACTCGCGCCTCAACTTTTCTCCTTCCTTGTGAGCAGACTTGCTGTGGGAAGGGTCAAAAACAACCTGGGTTAAACCATAACGGTCCCTTAGGTCGATAAAAATAACCCCTCCATGGTCACGCCTAGAATGAACCCAGCCGCAAAGAGAGACCTTCTTACCTACACACTTAGCGTTTAGCTCACCACATGTATGGGACCTTAACATCTTAAAAAGTGAAACCGAGAAGATTTAAAACGTTTTCTATTACCAAGCAAAAAGGTTTTTAAAGGAAGAATTATTAATATACAACTATGGATAAGGCTGTAAAAGGAGGCATAGTTTTTGGTCTAACAACGGGAATAATCACAACACTCGGCCTTATTGTTGGCTTAAATTCTGGAACGCACTCACAAATCGCGATTATAGGAGGTATACTAACAATCGCTATAGGCGGGGCTTTCTCAGATTCTTTGGGGATACAGCTCTCTGAAGAGTCAGAAAACATGCGCAAGAGATACATAAGAGAATCTGCTATATCAACATTCTTTTCCCAACTGTTTTTCTCTCTGACATTTGTAATACCTGTCCTAATATTCCGACTACAGACAGCTATTATAGTAAGTGTAATATGGGGGCTGTCATGGATAGGTGTGTTCAGTTATTTAATCGCCAAGCAAAGAAAATCAAAACCTCTCAAAATTATTGTGCAACACCTCTTAATAGCTGTCGTTGTTATCTTCTTAACTCATTACATAGGGTATTGGATATCAAAGGTACTTGTGTGAAATTATGAAACAAGCAATTGTGGTGATAAAAAGCCTGAGGATGGGATTGGGAAAAACAGCATCACAATCAAGTCACGCCTCCGTAGAAGCAGTTCTGAAAAGCGACAAGAAAAAAGTTGAGGCCTGGAAGAGCGAGGGCATGAAAAAGGTTGTTCTTAAGGTTGAAACGGAAAAGGAGTTGTTGGAATTAAAGAAAAAAGCAGAAAAGCTGAAACTTGTGACAGCACTCATCAAGGATGCCGGAAGGACTTTCTTCAAGAAGCCCACTGTGACATGCTTGGCTATAGGTCCCGACTCTGAAGAGAAGGTTGATAAGGTTGCTGGTAAGCTGAAGCTACTTTAGCCTTCTCGTATGTCTTACAGAAGTCTTTACGAAGACCAGAACAAAAAACCTTATGCTCCTCAAAGCCTGGTGCTTTGCACATTTTTTTGTAGTTATCATCACCTATGGAAACTGAAAGGTGCTCGCACATACTAAGGTCTACTTTTGGATATTTTTTTTGAAATTCGTTTAGGAAATAAAGGAAGAAATGCGTGTCAGGTTTTGGTCTGAACTGCTCGTACTTTTTAATAAAAAAATTAAACCTTTCATCTGAAGTTGGTATGTTTATCAACTCTTCAAGAAAACTGCTCTGCTCGAAGAATCTGTGAAAATCGGCCATATCAAAGTTTTCTCTAAAGTTTTTGACTTCCCCCCTTCTGATATCTGGTGTAGGTTGGGTATCCGTTAGGCAAACCAAGGAATCACCTGTCATAAATAGTCAACACTTACCTAAGAACATTAAATATAAAAACCTTTTGAATGGAATGACGTGAATCAGCTGTGTGTAAAAACTATTTCTTCTTATTTCATGAAGTAAGGTTTAATGTCGA
>CAYSAF010000042.1:0-5317 GCA_964428965.1 Candidatus Woesearchaeota archaeon | reverse complement strand
AGAAAGAAGAATTAATAAGTCCTATTCAAAGAAAAGCGGAAAAATTACAAAAAAAAGAAAAAAAATTATTGCTCCAACCAGATGTAGTCGAAAGCAACCTGGCCGTAAGTGTCAAAAAGGGACCAAGAGTTTCCAGTAGCAACAACCTTGAAAGTAAGCTGCTTACCGCCGCCAATCCTGTACTGGGCAGGAATCTTGTCAACAAGGTTTATGTCATGTACCCTCCAATACTCAACAGTTGAAGGGTCTGTAACAACCACATCGAGAAGCTCCCAGTTGCCTTTCGGATTCTTCCACAGAACGATAAAGTCATCGTTGGCCTGGCCGTCAAGATACCTCAGCTTCAACCTGCTTGCCCTCAGCCACTGACGATTACAGACCAAGGGGGGACACTTCTTCGCGACAGTCATGGTGAACTGGGCACCCCTGTTCTCAAAACTGTCATCTTCCTTAAGAGAGGCTGTACCGTTCCAGATCACCCTTGTAAGCTTGTCGCTGTAACCAAGAGGGTCTGGCACTGTATCTATGTTACCCCAACCACCGCCGTGAGTTGTAGGCTCGACAGGACCGAAACCAGAAGCGTTATGTTCTGTCTCGCTCAAATTATCACCAACCTGGAAGAAATCTGTTCTTCCATAGAGTGGATCACTAGCCAACACAACTAAAACAAACAAAGCCAAAAGTATTGGCAGAACTAAAAAGATTTTTCTCATATCACACCTCCTCACTTGTTTTTATAATCATAATACTGCTTTGCAGTCATGAACCTGTACTTGCCGCTACTCTTCAGCTTGTCGAGCAAAGCAGAGTACTGACTCCTCCTAGAGCTGGTCTGCAAGTCCTGCTGGTGGAAACCAAAAACAAAGTAGTCCCTACCGCTGCTCCCTATCTTGCTGTCTATCATTTTGCTTATTGTGTTATAGTCAAAAGTTGTGAAACCATAACCATACCAAGCACCATCCTCAATAATCATCGGGTCTTTCAAGCTGTCCAAGTAACCGTTGTTCAAAGCATCCATACCTATCAATAACCCTGCATTAACTATGGCCTTAGGAGTGTTAGCATCACCCCAATCATAAGCAGGAACAAAACTGTAGGTGGTTATACCGAGCTGATCGAAAATCGCTTTCCCCTTCTTGATGTCATTAGTCTGCTGGTCAAGACTCCAGCCATTGTAACTGCAGCAGTGGTCATAGGTATGCACAGCAGCCTCAACTACGTTTTTGTTATTCTTATTCCACTTCTTCAAATTCTCAGTGATGCTACCGCTATAACCATTCCTGGACATCAAATCTTCCGGTATTACACCCAGCGTTACAGGTATTCCCTTCTGTATGTGGAGATCAACAACCTTGCTAGATTCTGACTCAAGCCACCAAGCCTGCAAGTCATCAAGCTGAAATACAATAACAGGCCTCGTGTCGCCTTCATGACTCACACAACTCGGGGTGCACTGAGAACACACACCGTCAGTGCAAGAGTTAGAGCATTTGCTTACAAAACCATCCGGACAAGTCTTCTCAGAATCCTGACAAACAACACCACTACAAGGATCAGTAGGCAATGTTATTCCCAATTTTTCCTCAATAACCTTCAACCTTGCCTCATGGTCATCAACCTTTTGCTCAAGCAAACCAAGCCTCACAAGAACATCATCAGCACCAACGCCGGTTATCAATTCCAACAAAAAGACAAAAAGAACAACAAGCACGATAGAAAACAATAACCGTTTATTTTCCGATTTCAACTTCAACCCCTTTTTAAAAAAGTAATTGCTAGAAAGTAATCACTTCAGTGGGATAGGGTGAAGAACAAAGTAATAAACTTTTTGTTGTTACCACCGACTTTGGAAGATAAAGTATGCTATGGTTAAATATATAAATAGGTATATACAAGTATATACGCATATGGAGCAGTACGCGAAGCTGAAAAAAATTGTAGAGCCCAGCGGGAACGCTGGCCACGTATACTTGCCAAAACAACTAATTGGCAAAGAAGTAACGATACTTGTGCCAAAAAAATTTGACCTAAGCACAATATTCTCAGCTTTAAGCGGCGACATGGACAGGGTTATGGGTATCTACTTAGTGGGGAGCCACGCAAGGGGAGAAGGGAAAACAGACTCGGACGTGGACCTGCTGATAGTATGCCACGGAGAGTGCAGGATAGAATGCAAAAGCGACCAAATAGACATATTCATGCTAAGCTATGAAAACAAGATACTATCACTATTTGCCAAGAGCATGCTACAAGAAGCAGAACCGCTAATGAACAGCAAACTGCTAGAAGAGCTGAAGAAAAGAAAGTTTACATACAAAAAAGAGCTTGAGATCGGAAGAAGCGCATTGAGAATAGCAAAAAACCTCCTAAAACTGTCAGAAGATGATGAAGAGATAGACCCAGGGATGGTATACTCCCTTGTGCTAAGACTGAAAACATATCTCACATACAGATGCATCAGAGAAAAGAAAAAATATTCCACCAAACTATTACTAGAAGAACTTTCCAGGCACACAAACAAACCAGAACAAATGCTAGACATATACAGGGCAGAAAGGGAAAACGTAAGCCTGGACGTAAAGATAAAAAAGAAAGACGTAAAAAAACTGCTAGAAGAACTTCTAAAAATGTACAGATGAAAAGGAAGAAGAGACTGCTCAAAGGAATAGAGAGCATAGAAAAACAGATAGAAGAACACAAAAAGAAGCTAGAGAAAGCAGCAAAGAATTTTATGACATACTAAAAGAATACTACAAGAGAGATATAGAAAGACTTGAAAGACAGAAAAAAAGAAAAGAAGAAAAGGTTTAGTTCTCCAAAGCAGCCCAATCAATACCGAGCTGACCGTAAGTCGCATGATGAGCCCAAGCATTGCCAGTAGCAACAACCTTAAAGGTCAAGGACTTGCCACGATTCCTCATGTACTTCGGAATGGAGCTCAAGTCAACCTCAACAGTCGTCCAGTACTCAGCTGTTGAATGGTCGCTAACGTAAACGTGCAGCAGCTGCCAGCTATTGCCGTTCTTCCACATAACGATGAAGTCATCATTCGCCTGGCCGTCAAGAACCCTCAGCTTAAGCTTGTTCGCAACGGTCTTGCTCCAGTCACAGTTGTAACAAGAGCAAACTGAAGGACAGTTAGTTGTAGCACAACATTTCTGCGGAACCCTCATAACGAAAGTTGCCCCCCTTTCCTCAAAGTCGTCAGCCTCTGTGTTGGCCCAGGTAACCCTGGCAAGGTGGTCGCTAGGAACAGGCTCACCACCTATGTTACCCCAACCGCCAGGATGAGTTGTGGGCTCGACAGGACCGAAGCCGTTAGCGTTATGTTCTGTCTCGCTTGTAGCATTACCAACCTGCAAGAAGTCATACGGATTGCTGGGCACGTAAGCCAGAGCGAGAACAACAACTGCCAACAAAGCTGCCAACAGCAAAAAAATCTTTTTCATAAAACACCCCCATTGCTTTTAAGAGTAATCGCTAAAAGTAATCGCCTCAAAAAAAATAGTTAATCAGAAAAAGATAATAAATGTTTAGATGTAACCACCAAGTCTGTAGGATAAAACCTTTATAATCATTTAAGAGCCCTCGCAAGATCCTTCCCAGTACCCAGATGCTTCTTTGACAGGGCCTTCTCAATAACCCCATCAATAAGCTCAATCTCCTTCTCAGAAAAGGACCTGTCGTAGGCCTTCCTAAAAATCTTCTCCCTCAAGCACTCAGCAGCAAGCTCCTGAACGTTCCTGAAACCGTAACTCTTGGCATACTTCTGAGCTGCAACTAAAAGCTTGTCAGGGAGTTTAAAATTCAATTGCTTCATTGATATCTCTGGATACCTGTGGGTATTGAAGTGTTTTGGTTCAGACATGAATCTTTACAAGGACTGTGTGTTAAAAAAAGGTTGAGGAGTAAAACCGGGATGAAACCAAAAAACAAAAGATTTAAATATTTTAACGTAATTATGTTTTTTAACATAAGGAGGGGGTAACATGGTAAGTATAACACTATCTATCCCGGAAGAGGTAAAACACAGGATGGAAAGGTTCCCAGAAATTAACTGGTCAGGGCTGATAAGAAAAACAATAGAGGGAAAAACAAAGGAACTCTGCTGGAGAGAAGAGATGCAGAAAAAATTCAAAGAAGAGGAAAGCCTAACAGAATGGGCAGTAAAGCTGCAGAAAAAAACTAGGGAGAAAAGATTCGAAGAGCTGAAAAAGAAGGGACTGGTATGAGGTTTGTAGTAGACTCGAACGTGCTGTTCACATTCTTCTGGAAAAAATCAGTCTTTAGAGAAATATGCGAGAAACAACAGAAACTTCTCTCACCAGAATACGCGCTGGAAGAAATAAACAAACACTCAAAAGAAATCATGAAAAAAGCGAACCTCTCTAAACAGGAATTTAAAAAACTAAAAGCCGAACTGGCTGTGAAAATAATATTTATACCACAAAAAGAATATGCAAGAAGCCTAAAAAAGGCAAGATCAATCCTAAGCGAGGAGCACGAGGAAATAATGGAAGATATAGACTTCTTTGCCCTAGCAATAGAATTCAACTGCCCAATATGGTCAAATGACAAATTGCTAAAAAAACAAAAAGAAATTCCTGTATTTGACACAGCGGATATAATAGAAATAATAGAGTTCTGAAACAAAAAAAGAAAAAAAATTTATGCCTTGGAAAGAGGCATCCAGGTCATAGGGGGAGAGATTTGCATACCGCTCAAGGCGAAAGACAACCCAGCAGAGCTGCTTCCGTGAACGTCAACATCCTCGCTTATCTCGTAGTTAAAGCTAGAATCCATCACAACAGGCATAGAATTGCTGCCCTCAACCCAGAACCAGCCGTAAGGTTGCTGACCTTCCCTCCAGCTCAGAGTAAGGCTAGTACGCTTGCAAGTGCCGTCCGAATCCCTGTCATCCCACCAGCCGTAACTGTTATCAACACTACTCACACTTTCATCACCCCAGCCGTTATCGCACTGGTAGCAGTCAAACTCGCCGAAAACAGCCAGATAGCCAGAGCCTGAATTCCAGTTGCTGAACTTAACGATGGGCATGCCAGTTCCAACGCCCTTAACACGCATACCGTTAATCTGCACCTCACCGCCGGTAGCCCTTGTGTAGCCGTCATTCATCGCAGCAGAGACTGCTGTAACGAACAACAAAAAAACACCTAAAGCCAAAAACTTCTTCATCAACACACCTCCCTCTTGTTTTTCAACACGCTAAGAAGTAGAGCCTTATGGGATTATGGGAGTTATAAATTTTTTGTTATGCCCAAAGCGTAAAAAAATAGTTACAAAAACTAAAGAAGGG
>CAYSAF010000041.1:0-5514 GCA_964428965.1 Candidatus Woesearchaeota archaeon | reverse complement strand
TCGACATTAAACCTTACTTCATGAAATAAGAAGAAATAGTTTTTACACACAGCTGGTGGTTGCCTTTATATGTTGAACTTTACCCTCGATAACTTATCAATTGTAATTAGGCATTGCTCTTACACTAACAAAAATCCCAAGAAAACAATCTTCTATATTCTCTATTTCTAATCCAGATTGCCCTAAAATTGAATAAATATCCCTATTCCAATGGCAACCCATAGTCTTTGCATGTTTTTCAGAAGTTAAGTCCTGCAATTTTGCTAATAAACTGCATTTACTCATGCCATGCTCCAAAAGAAGAATTCTCCCATCATCCTTACAGACTCTTTTTGCTTCTTCTAAGACATTAAGGGAATTATTGTATGTGCAAAGATTGAGGGTGTCTACAACCGTATCAAAAGAATGGTCTGGAAAAGCTAAGCTTTCAGAATCCATGAGGTAGAGCCTAATTTTTTTGTGCAAACTCTTCGCCCTTTCACTACTAATTTTTAGCATTTCTGAACTAAAATCAATTCCAACAAGTTCACATGAATCTTGATAATAAGGCAGATTCTTCCCGGTTCCTATACCCAACTCAAGAACCCTCCCACTTGCACTTCTAACCAGATTCTTTCTTAACTTTCTTACTCCGAGAATTTCACTTAGATATTCGCTCCTATCATAATAGGGAGCAAACCTGTCACATTTTATTCTGAGCTCTTGATTAGAATTTAGCATATTACAGATTACTTTCGCTCAGACAATTTATCTACCAGACTCTTAGGAACTGCAATAACTCCCTCGCCAACACCAACTTTTCCAGCTAAACCTTCAAACTCCTCTGGTTTTATCTGCTTTCCCACGATTAAATAAACATCTTTATTTTCTAAACCTTCAAATATTGGTGGGCAACCCCCACCTACGCAATCTTCCTTTGTAACATTATAAATTGTAGGGCAAGCACCGACCATACATTCTGTGCTTTTAACTCCATAAATACTGGGGCAACTCCCTATTATACATTCTGTTTTTACAATTTCATAGATTTGTGGACACCCTATTGCTGAACAGTTATTATCCAGTAATCCTTTAATGTGGTATTTTATTCCTTCCATTATTCCCTCCACTACCTCAATCTTATACCGTTGTTTAGCAATAAAGCTATATTTATAATTTTCTTTCTAATTTTATTAATTTATTAAAAATATTATATAAAATATTTAATAAATAGAAAAATTTATAAATTATAATGGCATAACCAGTAGTATGGACATGAAGAAAGCTGACACGAAATTACTGGCATACCTGTACCATAACAATAGGGAGCCTTTAACAAACATAGCCAAAGAGGTGCATCTCAGCAGAGAACAAGTAGGTTACAAGATAAACAAATTCCTTGAAGCGGGAATAATCAAAAAATTTATCCCTATCGTGAATTACAGTAAATTAGGATACAAACAGTTTGTTATTTTGCTATTAAGGTTCAACAAACCGAGCCAGATGCAAATGTTCCTCGAAGAGCATAAAAAGGACAAGAACTGGAGCTCTAGAGGAAAGGTGCTTGCTAGATATGACCTGTTCATGCACCTTCTCTTTAAGGATGAAAAAGAGAGAAACGAGTACCTAGCCAACATGTTGCAAACCAACAATGAATACATCGCTGATTACCTAATCTTAAACCCTTATTTTGGAGAACTTTACCCAATAAAGTTTTTAGGAAGCAATATGGGTAATGATTATATCTTGACCGAGTATGGTCATAAGACAGTAGAATTAGATGAAAAAGATAAATGGATTCTAAAAGCTTTGGCAAAAGATGCAAGAGCAAAAGTAATTGATATTGCCAAGGAAACTAAAATTTCTCCTGAATTAGTTGTGTACAGATTAAGAAAATTAAATAAAGAAGGTGTTTTGCTTGGGTCGCGAATACAATTCGATATGGACAAATTGGGTTATTTCTACGCCACATTGCTGATAAACATCAAGAACTTTTCCTTAAAAAATCAAAATAAGTTAAAGACCTTCTCTAAGAACGCTCCCTATGTAACAGCGATAGCATTTATGATTAATAAACCCAACTGCTTCATATCGCTATTTTACAAAAATGAAAACGAATTAAGAAAAACAATAGAAGAGTTAAAGAAGCTGTTCAATGAGGATAGTATAGAAATTGACATTCTACCTATAAAGAGCGAGGAAGAGGAAATCAACACACTACCATTTTTGGATTAAATCATGAATCAACAACGACCTGAACAACAAATTAACATTAATTATTATTTCTTACTGGTCAAAAATCATTTATACACATCTTTTCTGTGATCAAAGCAGTTGATTATTATCCTTTCTTTCTCTAATCTGTAAATTATCCTAAATGGCTGGATTCTAACACTCCTGTGACCCTTCAAATTATGTTTCAATGGTTTTCCCGATTCGGGCAGTTCTGCCAACTTCTTGATGTGCTTAATGATTTTTATCCTGATTGACTTGTCTTTGATCTTCTTAAACTCTTTCTTAAATTCCTCAGAAAAAACAATTTCCATTTTTAAGTCATGAGTAGATCGTCAATCTCTTTATTGCTCATAGAGCTATCCACTTTAACAATTCTACCTTTCTTTATCTCTTGTTCGCTTTTCCTGATTTTTTCTATCAAGAACATATCTTCTTTTAACGTCTCCTTCTTAATTTGCTTTAACATTATATTCCCATCTTCATTGAACACTATAAACTTGGTTGATGGTTTTATGCCTGCGTCTTTCCTGATCTCAGCAGGAATCACAACCTGCCCATTTTGGGATATTTTGGTAATAGCCACTTCCATTTTAGTCACCTACAATATATTTTAATATTAAAACACATTTTATATATAAGCTTTTTGGTTCTATGAACTACAAATCAACAACAACCTGAACAACAAACCTGTCCTTTATTTTCTTAACAAACATCTGATTATAGGTAATGGCCTTAACAGAGCCTTGTAACTCGTACTTCTCCCTGAACTTATCACCAACAACCTCAGCATTCAAGGAAAAATCCGTACCTTTCTTAACGATTTTCAATTTTTTGACATCCGACAAGAAAAAATATTCTGTATCAAGAAGATAAAGAAACTTTTCAAGAAATTTGTAGAGCAAGGAATTAAGGTCTGAAGCTTCAACAGAAATTTTTCTAACGAGCTTTTTATCTACACATTTTGTGTCAACCATTATTGAAAACATAGCAAAGGCTGCGTTGGAAAAAGCCTCATCAAGAGACTTACCATAAGCTTGAAACTTTGCGTCAGCTGTGTGAGGAAAAAATTTGAACTTCATACTCGAACCACTCTGCAAGCGTTATAAAAAGCCAAGTTCTTAGTGGGTTTAGTCCACATCCAGAAACGAACTATCTTAGGATTTTGTGTAGCGAGAGTTAAACCGATACTTGAAGCAATGAACACATCACTCATGTAAACACGCTTATCAATAGGAGAAAGCTGGATACAGGAACCGGTCTGAGGGCAGATAGCACAAACAAAATCGTAGTTAGGAATCATGTGCGCCTTTATGGCATTCTCAACTTCTGAAGCGATAAGGGCATCGTCTTCTGAGGTTAGAATCAAGGTCCTCAAACTCTCGTTTTCAGAGATATCATTAACTATGAAGCGCTGGGCATCCTGAACAGATAGAGAAACATCGGGCTTAGGTTCAACATACCTTGGAATAATAGTGTAGATAACAATAAGAAGAAGGATAATACCGATGATAGCTTCCAGAGTCTTCAAAAAACCGCTTTTATCCATGAAATAAATAAAAATAAAGCATTATTTAAGTTTTACCTTACCAAACTCTTATCGTAACGTTGACTGGAACCGTATCTGTGTTGGGTTCCAAAATCCAATCAAGGTAGGTGTTGGCGTAAACGTTAATGTTTGTAGGAAGCCTGATGCTGTTGATTTCTTTAAAGACCTCGTTGGTTTCCAGCTTGGTGGCAACAACAGAGAAATCCCTATCAGCAGGGAACTTCCACCTCAGCTTCAAAGCCCCATAGTCTGTTGGCAAAGAACTCAACTTGTCAACAGACAAACCACTAACTGTATCCTTAACACCGAACTCGTAGGTGAAGTTTGTTATATCAGGAGAAGAATCAAGACCTGGCTTGTAAAGAAGCCTATCACTATCTGTACCCAAACTTCTATCATATCTGTGCTCAGAAGAGTAGAGCAGGAAGAATATGTAATTAACATCATTACCGCTGAAGCTAGAGTTGAACCTCAAAGAGTCATAAGCTGTAGGTCTTAGCTCTATCTGAAAAGGCAACTCAGACTTATTCTGCAAAATTAGGGTAAAATTCTCAGAGTCATAACTGGCAAAAGGAAAATCAACGTTCTCTATAGCAAGCTGGTAATCGCCTGGCGCAGAGGGAAAATTATTACCGTTTGGCCTGATGAATAAAGGAATCTTATCAACAGAATACACAACATCCTCGTTAAAACCAGACTCAACTATCTTTAAAAGATTACCCTGCAAATAAACCGGCTGAGCACCAGGCCTCAAAAAGATAAACAACAAAAGAACATAAACAACAAACACACCTACGCTGATCGCCCAATCAATATGCGAAGCAAAACCTTTTTTTGGCATACTAAATACCGCCTTTAACTGTTGTGACTATCAAGGCAGAAATAGTCATAAGTATCAAAGAGTGCAATAAGCCCTGCTTGATAGTACCTTCCGAAAACTTACCCACCATAATGCCAGCGAAAAAGGCCTGAATCATGATAAGAGTAAAAAATATCTTATCAAAATCAACATTTTCACCAGACTGACCGAAAACACCACCTACCGGACTTGTAGCAGCCAAACCCTCGGAAATTGAACCAGAAAGGCCGGTCAACATCGGAAAAAGCTGAATCTGTAACATCAACATGATTCCTATAAAAACAAAGAAAACAATATAGCCCTGAATAATCTGCGAGTAGGTAGAGGACTTACGCTCGGCCTTAAGCTTTTTAACCTGAATAACAGAGTTGGTAACTGATTCGAGAACATCCTCTATGTCACCACCGCTCTGCTCAGCCTCGATAACGATAGCAACTGACCTTTTAATAACCCTGTTCTTAGTATCGTTGCTAAAAGTAATCAAGGCTTCATGGATGGGAATACCCCAGTCAAGCTGATTAGCCAGCTTGTTGGTGTAAGGGGTTAAGGCACCGTAGTCCTTCTTAGAAGCGAGAATAACCGCCTGAGGAACAGAGATGCCAGACTTGACAGTACCAACCAGGGCACGAACGAATTCCAAAAACTTAAGCTCAACCTCCTTCTGACGCTGATTCTCCCTATAAAAATCAATCCAGAACTGAGACCAACCAATGCTTATGGAAACAATGAGACAGGCATAAAACCAACGCTTAAGACCGGGGTTGTTGTAAACAAATATTATGTCAAGCAGTATAAAAACCACTGCGATACTGATTCCGATAAAGTAGCTTGGCTTGAATTTCATAAAACATATTCGCTGGATACCCAACTTTTTAAAGTTGGGAGGAAAGCGAAT
>CAYSAF010000040.1:0-5793 GCA_964428965.1 Candidatus Woesearchaeota archaeon | reverse complement strand
GCAAGGAAGCTACATCAACTGTTTAAAAATGCGACATAATTATGGGACACTACAGTGAAGACTTTCTAGAAGAAATAGAAGGGTAAAGCTGAAAAGAGGTCCAAACAGCTCCACCCCAATTATAGACTAAAGCCATGGAGGCCTAATAGAGGTCAACTAATCATCAAGACTCGTAAGAAGTAAGCCTGATAAATAACTTATGAAGACAAGGTAAAGAAATCAGTTGCATAAGCCTTAAAAAACAAAATCAAACGAAAGTTTTAATAACAAATACTGCAACACCAGAGATATGCCAAAAACAAAAGAACAGAAGAAAAAAGAGATAGAACAGGGCGATGCTGAAGAAAATATATACAGCGAAGAAGGCAGGGAAGAGATGTTCGAAGAAGACGATGAGATAACTGACTTAGATGAGGGGTTCATGAAAGGCTATGAGGAGGGAGCAAAAGCAGCCAAGTGCCCGGTATGCGGTACAGTTATAGAGTACGACTTCGTGGAAAGAGAGATTGACGAAGACGTGTACAGGTTCTGCTCGGAGGAACATGCGGATTTGTACATGAGAAAAATAAACAAAAAAAGGGAACACAGGAGAATCTAGAATTCAACATAACCTCATTAAGGAGTTTTCACATTACCACTTTTCACACTTTAATACCCATGATTTACAAAAAACTTAGTATCCCCTCTTAAACACCTATTTATTTCTTTGCTTGAGATTTCACCCAAAAACTTCGCTTCAACAGAGTTTAAGATACCCCTCCTGAGTCTGTATGTATCTGCATTCCTGCTATAGGCCATCCAACCCTCCAAAAAGTCATAGACCTTATCATAATTGATTGATTTGTTATCATATTCTAAACATATTTTATATAATTTTTTACTAAATTTCCTAATATTTTTCTTCCTAACCAGTCTGTGGTAAGGAAATATCCTAAAACCTAGGAAATCCGTCCCTTTTGTGATAGGAAGAATTTTTGATTTTTCTAAGTGCAAATCAAGAGCTAACTTTTCTTTTAAGAATGTGGCTATCTTAAGTTTGTATTCATCAAGTTTTTTCTTTGATATGTGCAGTATAACAAAGTCATCAACATACCTGATGTAGTGCTTAGCCCTTAATATGTGTTTTACAAATTGGTCTAGCTCGTTTAGGTAAATATTGGCAAAGAACTGAGAGGTTAAATTGCCAAGAGGCATACTTTTTCCCCCAATCTTTGTGGTGTGGTTCTCTAATATAATCCTGATTAACCAGATTACTCTTATGTCATTTACCTTCTTTTTGATAACATCTATAAGAATATTGTTATCAACTGTCTCAAAGTAGTGCTTTATGTCTGCCTTTAACACAAATCCTGTTTTTGTGTTGTTCTTAGAAACCTTCCGCTTAAAACAGTCAAATCTTTCAACTGCTTTTAACACACCTTTACCTATTCTGTTGGCATAGGAATCGTAAATAAATGTTTTGTCAAATATTGGTTCGATGATGTTACATAACGCATGATGCACCACCCTGTCCCTAAAATCAGATTTGCTTATTTTCCTTGTTTTTGGATCTCTTAAAATAAATACTTCAAGAGGTTTTGGTTGATATATGCCAAACAACAGTTCTGTCCTTAACTGAAGAAGATTGTTTTTTAAATTTTTTTCAAACTTTACGACATAGGGTTTCAAGGTTTTTCTTTTTCTTGCTTTTTTAAAAGCTAAACAAAGGTTATCATAACAACAAATTTGTGAATAAAGATCGTCTTGCATTCTCCCTCTTTTTCATATTGAGCTATTAAGAGGAAGGAACCGCTATTGTTTAGGTTGTTGTTACCATTGGCATTAGAGTTGTTGTTCAAGTTGTTGACAAACAAGCCCCTCCTCACTAGCCCTTTCACCCTTATAATTCCACTGCTATTCCACAACATTAGGTGTCATAGCTGTATTTCATAGCTTTTGTGAAAAAGCCATAGTGAAAGGACGTGTAGCCCAACCTTTCATTGTCCATCTAAATAATTCAATGAAAGGTAACATAGGACATGGGTTTGTAACCTAAAAATTTTTTGGCGCGTGGGCTACCGAGAGGAAGGAACCGCTATCGTTTAGGTTGTCGTCACCACTTGGCATTAGAGTTGTCGGGCAAGTTGTCGACAAACAAGCCCCTCAGCTCATCCTGGTCTGTTTGGTCTCTGGTCCAGAATCCCATCATATTTGGAGAGTTTCTTTCTTTGAATGTTATGTCAGCGTATGCTTCTAGTAATTTATTATCTCCTTGCAGGGCTGCGTTCCAACCTTCGTGGTTTACAACATCTTGTTTGTTTAGGGGTTGGTTGTACTTGCCTCTGCTGCTATCAAGCTCCAAACCTTTGAATGAGCTGTAATCGATGCTTATGAATGGCTGGTTAAAATCTTGGTTTATGGTGATCAGCTCTCTGCACTCTGGGTTGATTTTGAATTTGGTGCTTTGGGCTTTGTAGGCTATGCCTGTGCAGGAATCAAGCCATCTGCTGAATAGTCTAAGCCTGTCTTCCCTGCTCCTGTTATTCCCATTTTCGTCTTTCAGGGTTTTGTAATCGTTAACTCTTGCTTCAATGTTTTCTTTGAAGGTTAGAGGTCTTACAGTTTTGGAGCCATCATCCCTGGTGAACAGTGGATGCACGGATTCTTTTGTTTTTGAGTAAGCATCCCTGAGAGCTTGAACTCCGAGAGCGTAAGTACTGGTTTGGGGCAGAAGAACATAAGACTCCTTGATGGTTTTACTTTCTTTGTCTTTTGTTGTGTCAGGCTTTTCAGGCTCTTCCAAAAACTTCTTGTAAGCCTCTTCTGTGCTAATACCAAATATTTCTGTAGGAAGTTTCATGTCTTTACCCCCTGATTTTTTTTCGCGTGGGCTACCGAGAGGAAGGAACCGCTATCGTTTAGGTTGCTGAGCCCATAGGCATCAGAGTTGTAGTACAAGTTGCTGACAAACAAGCCCCTCAGCTCATCCTGGTCTGTTTTGCTTCTAGTCCAGAATCCCATCAGCTTTGGAGAGTCTTTTTCTTTGAAGATTATGTCAGCGTATGTTTGCAGAAGCTTATTATCTCCTTGCAAGGCTGCGTTCCAGCCTTCATGATTCAGGACTTCCTGCTTGGTCAGAGTTTGGTTGTACTTGCCTCTGCTGCTATCAAGCTCCAAACCTTTGAATGAGCTGTAATCGATGCTTATGAATGGCTGGTTAAAATCTTGGTTTATGGTGATCAGCTCTCTGCACTCTGGGTTGATTTTGAATTTGGTGCTTTGGGCTTTGTAGGCTATGCCTGTGCAGGAATCAAGCCATCTGCTGAATAGTCTAAGCCTGTCTTCCCTGCTCCTGTTATTCCCATTTTCGTCTTTCAGGGTTTTGTAATCGTTAACTCTTGCTTCAATGTTTTCTTTGAAGGTTAGAGGTCTTACAGTTTTGGAGCCATCATCCCTGGTGAACAGTGGATGCACAGATTCTTTTGTTTTTGAGTAAGCATCCCTGAGAGCTTGAACTCCGATAGCATAAGTACTGGTTTGAGGCAGAAGAACATAAGACCCTCTGACTTTTTTATTTTCTTTATCTCTTGTCATATCAGGCTTTTCAGACTCTTCCAAAAACTTCTTGTAAGCCTCTTCAGTGCTAATACCAAATATTTCTGTAGGAAGTTTCATGTTCTTACAAATCTCCTGTAGGTGTCAGATGCGATGTTAACCATAAGTTTTGAAAGCTCGTTCCCAGAGCTAACATAAAAAACAGGAAAACCTTCTGATTCCAAATCTTTGGTGAACTGATTGTTCCTTCCTATCTGTATGTGCGCAAAATAATTTTCACGAGCTAAGTTTTCAAATTCTGATTTGGCAGAATCCCAATTTGCTATCTCACCATCTGAAATTGATAGAACAAAGCTTTTCCTTCCTTTAAGAGCATCCAGCAATGTTTTTGCATCAAGCTGTGTACTCCCGAATTCTGGTGAAAGCGCAAGCTTTCTCAACTCATACACATCAACAAAACCTGACTCCTTATACCTCGTTGTTGAAGAGAACAACGACAAACCATGCCCTATGTATTGCGCTATACCTTGAGACTGGAGGAAGTTTTCTATACCATAAAAACCGAGAAGGGCATAATGATACTTACTGTTATCCCCCCACGGAATGTAGGTTTTATTCCCTGCATTACCATCTATGCCCTCCTTCATAGAACCTGAGTTATCCAGCACAACCATCTTGAAATCAGGAAAAGACCTCCTCTGGACTTTTGACCTTTCAGTTATTGTAATAGGCTGCTTCTGGTAACCAATAGTGAAACCATTCTCTCTAAAATAAAGCTTAGAGGGTTTTGCTTTTCTTACATCATCCTTTTCCTCATCAAAAGGCCTGTAATTCAGAGGCGAGATTTCCATGCTATGTTCTTTTGTCATAGCCTCAACCCTCACAGGAATTGACCTTGCCAGCTTCCTATACAAAAGGTCTAACTGCTCATAAGATTGGATGTTTGGTGACAACCTTTTACCGTTGCTGTACCTTCCATAGGCTACCTCTTCTTTTCCCTCCCTCGTTTTTGCCTTTTCCTCAAGGCCGTTACCCCCACCAGCTGACAATTTTTCAGTAGGTGACACATCCAGAAGCTCTGCAAGATTATTGGTAAATATTGCTGCCATTTCAGGCCACTCTGCTTTGTTAAACAGTTTTGAGCTGTCATGATTTCTTTCCAAGCTGAGTTCTCTGATTGTTTTTTTAACAACCTTGTTTATGTCTTTATTTTTTGAAAAATGCCTTTTTAACAGAGCAAAATCCTGCTTATCACCAAAAAGATGCCAGTTCAGTTTTACAAAAGCTTCATAGAACGGAGTGTAAGATTTCTGACCATGCTTTTTAGCTTTAAGACCCTGGTTATCCCAGAAAAGCATTTGGCCCTCAAAACCGCCTTCGAATTCCTTACACCTCGGATTTATCATCACATCTTCAAAAGCATTTGCAACATAATCTGCTAATGACTTCTTGTTTTCCGGCAAAGCTTTTTTCACAGATTCAAGGATTAAATCATGATTGTATGTGTCAAAAGGGCAACCTAGCCCTGAGTTGAACGGAAGCTCCCAATGAGCAAGCTCATGAATGAGCAGGTCATGCAACAATGCTTCTTTCCCATCCCTTATGTTTTTATTCTTAGCATATCTCTTCTGTTCCTCATCTTCTACAGGATTAAACCCTTTCTTCAAATTTATCTCAATATACCATCCTTTTGGATTTATGTGTGCTGAAATGTCCTCTTCAACATCATCATACTCATTTATCCTTAAACTCCCACTTACTAAACCGACCTTGTTCTTTAGCTGGTTTAGTTTCTGTTCAAGTTGCATTTTGCACTTCCTAAAAATTTTTTGGCGCGTGGGCTACTAGGAGGAAGGAGCCGCCATAGTTTAGGCCGTAGTTACCAAAACTATCAGAGTAGTAGAGTAGATCGAAGACAAACAAGCCCCTCAGCTCGTCCTGGTCTGTTTGTTTTCTGGTCCAGAATCCCATCATCTTTGGAGATTTTTTTTCTTTGAAGATTATATCAGCGTATGCTTTCAGCAGTTTTGTGTCGCCTTGCAGGGCTGCGTTCCAACCCTCATTTTTTAAGACTTGTTCTTTTGTTAGCAGCTGGTTGTACAGGCCTTTACTGCTGTCAAGTTCTATGCCTTTGAATGAGTTGTAATCTATGTTTATGAATGGTTGGTTAAAATCCTGTTTTATGGTGATAAGCTCTCTGCACTCTGGTTGGATTTTGAATTTGTTGGTTTTGGCTTTGTAGGCTAGGCCTGTGCAGGA
>CAYSAF010000039.1:0-5896 GCA_964428965.1 Candidatus Woesearchaeota archaeon | reverse complement strand
GTGCTCTGCCTTGCTCAACTCGATAATTCCTATCTCATACTCATCAGAGTCAAAACCAATCCTTATCCTTCCAGACTTTGATGCAAAATCCAGGGGTATTCTTACTTCGTTCATGCTTATGTTTATGTAAGTGGTTTCGTAACCATCCAATTCCTGATATGACTTGTTCACTATCACCGTCTGATTTGTTTCCTCATCAGTATAGTTGTATGTTTCGTCTGTTATCACGGTTTTGTAAACAGGCTTCCTATAATCCGTCACTGGCAGACCCTTGTTCAATAAAGTTCGCAGTTCTGAAGCCTTAATTTTCAGTTTCAACCTGTTGATGTTTGTAATGTTCAGCGTAAACACTATCTCCTGCGAGTCAATATCTATTCTAGTGTCTATGTCAGGGTCATCCTCTACCTGGGTAACGCATGATATTTGCAAACTACCCTCCCAACAAGTAGTGTTATCAGAAACCACAACCCTCGGAACATCAGCAGTGGTATAGTTGGCGTCACCATAACTAGCAAGCTCAGCGCCCGCATAAGCGCTAAATTCATCAACTGTGAAAGTGATGTTTTCGCCATCGTCAACAAACTCTATGTCTGTTGCTACCCAGTCACCGCAGCTGAACTTGTTGTAGTCCCAGTCAACGCATTTTATTATAGCGTTTACGTTACCGTTCTTACTCAGCGTAATCACAGCGCTAGTCAGTTTTATCGGGTTTGCTGCAACAACATCAGTTGTTATCACTCCTTTGCTTATCCTGTTATCAGCTAGCGAATCCAGCTGTATGACATCAAGCTTTGACATCTCTTTGATGCCTTCAAGCTTGGCCCACCCTTTAACACTTCCGTCTTTTTTGAATTCTACCTCCAAGGTGAATGTGTCATCAACCCTGCTGAGTTTTGTTATTTCAACAAACTCGGAATGGGGTTGAGCCTTGATCTTCTCCTTCAACTTTTCAACATCGAACTCTTCTAAGGTAACCTCACTATCGTTGATTGGTAACGGTATTTCAGGGGATGGTACTTCAACAAACACATCAGCGAATGCTTCCCCAATCACGGTTTCGTTGTAAATAATCTGGATTATTAAAGTTCCGTTCTCAGCTGAGAGGTTAAATGTGGTTACGTCTATCAAGGTCAGATTGTCTTGCATAGCAAAGTAGCTTAGAGGCAGCGTGGCTGATTGTTCGTTCAACAAAGCTGTGACATTCGATTCTGAAACATCAAACTCCAAGTCTGAAAGGTTTATCTCTAAAGTTTCATTTACAGGTTGTCCGGGCTCGTAAACAGCAAGACCGACTAACTCTGGCTTGAAGAACATCACCCCTAAACCAACAACCATCAGCACGGTTAGGGAAACGGCAAATAAGCTGATAACCTTGTTCCTGCTCTCCTTGTTAATCTCTCTCTCACATATGTCTACTTCACGTCTATACTGCGAGATGCACTTGTCATAGTACTTCAGCAAAGATTCAGGATTTCTGCCTTTGAACAGCTTGTTCAGCTCACGCTTGTGCTCATCACTGCTTATGTAACCGTGCTCGAGGTAGTAGTCAACTCCGCGGAGCTGTTTCACTACTTCACGCTTGTATACCTCACAAACTTTTATTAATCCAAGTAGTTCAAACCTTCTCCTTTTGTAATTCGCTGATTTTTTCATCTTTTTTTCTTCTTGAACCTCGAGTAGACAGTCCACACATTCCTGCTGTCTTTTTGTAAGAGTGAAGATATTTGGGAGAATGATAGCTTGTAATGTTCTTTCAAGTAAGAGACTAGAAGTTCGAGAACGCTGAACTTCCTGTCAGAAAATATTTCAAGCGGTATTCCTATGAATGATTCCTTTATAGAAAGCTTTGACTTTTGTTTTTTTACAGCGTTATGGTAAGTAACCCAAACAGTTCTCTGGTCCCTTGAAAGTAGAGAGGCTATCTGACTGAAACTTAAATCCAGCTCCTCCTTCAGATACTTGCAGATTATCTCAAGAGCGCTAAGCTTCTTGTTATAGAAAATAGAAACTGGTAGTGTTACCTTAGAGGGTTTCTCCCTCAGAAGAATCTTAAGGTCCTCTAAATTAAGGTTGTACTTCTCCTTCAGCTCCCTCAGGGCGAATTTCAAAATCTGAAAAGAGCTGTCCTCTTCAACCTTTTTAACAAAACCGCTGACCTGCTTTCCCTTCAACTCCTTCAAGGCTAGTTTGAGAATGCGAAAAGAGGAATCTTCATCAAGTTTTTTGAGGTTGGGGCTATCAGAAACCCCCTTATTACTATCATTACCTCTTTTTTTCATACTTACTATGTATGTTATTCTGGCTTATTTATTTATAAAACTTACTATTTTTTATCATAATATACTTATTATTTATGTTCTTTTACTTACTATGTATGTATTATTAGGATTTGTTTTGGTGTAAAGTGGGTTATCAAAAACCTTTAAAAATGAGCAATCTTTTCGTTGTGGATGTGCCTCAGTAGCTCAGCCTGGTTAGAGCACGGGTTTCATAAGCCCGGGGTCAGGAGTTCAAATCTCCCCTGAGGCAGTTAAAGGGTATTAGAAAGAAAGTAGGACCGTCCACAAAAAACAAAAGTTTTATAAGCTATAAGTAATCAATTTTACCAAATGGTAAAGAAAATTACTAAGGCTAGAATCATATTGCAATTTCTTAATAACTATGATAAAAAATATTACTTAAGAGAATTGGCGGGTTTACTAAAAAAACCGCACCAAACAATAAAACCTTATGCAGAAGAACTTGTTAAAGAAGGTATTCTTATGAAAAGTCAGAGAAAGAAAATAATTGAGTATAACCTCAATTTTAAAAATAAAAAAATTTACGACTATTTAGTCATTGCTGAAAAAGAAAGATTAATGGGAAAGTTAGACGAAAATGCCCTCTTAAGAGTTTTATTTGAAAAACTCTCTCAATTTTTTATCAATAACACTTTTCTTATTTTTGGTTCGTCAGCTGGAAAAATCCAGGAGGGGTCAGACATTGACTTACTGGTTATTGGAAAATCGAACATTAACAAAAACATAGATGGGATTGAAGAAGTCTACAACAAAAAAATACATAAAGTTCAAATTAACAGTTTAAATAAATTAAATGACACTTTAATTAAGGAAGTGTATAAAAAACACCTAATTTTTAATAACACCGAATATGTAATAAGATTTTTTGGTGATTTATATGAAAAAAATAAGTTGGTGTAAAAAACAGGTTTCCGGAATAAAAATCCAAGAACCGAATGATGACCTTAGCCAAGAATATTATGAGAATGCAGAAGAAAGCATGAAGGTATTGAAAAGCATAAAAGAGACGAAATCAAATATGTGGCTAGCAACCACAAAATACTATATAGAATATTTTGCTGTTTATTCTGTTCTAATGAAAATGGGGGTTAAATGTGAAATTCATGATTGCACAATAGCCCTGATAAAATTCCTTGAAGATGAAGAAGTTATAGAAAAAGGAACTTCTAGGATTTTAGAGAATGATAAGAAATTAAGGATAGACAATCAGTATTATCTAAAGAATATACCTGTTAATCTAAATTTTGAGCAACTATCACATTTTATATTGTCAATTAAAAGGTCATTGGATTCGTTAGATAATAATAAAATACGAGACTTAAGAGAAAAGATCAAAAAGTTCTGATTAAGGGTATTCGAAAAAAATATACTATCACCTAAGGCATTCTAGAATTAATATTTAAAAATAAAAAGAAATAAAGAATTATTTCTTAGCAAGCGTCAACTCAATCGTGCTAACTCTAACGTGTCTGCCTTCCTTGTTCTCAAACTCCTCGCTGTCAACCTTGATGTCCTTCAGCTCAATTTGGTTCTCCAAGAATCTCTTCCTAACAACCTCTGTAACGTCTATCGCCCTAGAAATAAACTTGCCACGGGCCTTGATCACTACTTCCTTCGCATTTTGTGTCGTAAACTGCATCACTACACCTGTAACATAGTTCATGAATGGCTTACCCCCAATAAAAACCGAGTGCTCGTCTTCTCTCCTCACTGTCATTTTATCCTACCTCCTAAACTTCGCTCTTCTGCTTTTTAACAAGCCTGGTAACATAGCCTGCTATCACATTCCTAAGTTTCTTAGAGTGAATCTCTGCCACTTCCTCCACGATCTTCTTGTTCTCCTCAAAGTTGTCCTTGAATCTGTCTGGAAATTTGGCTAGCAAAGTGTTCACTGTACGCTTAATAAGCATCGTCTTAATACGCCCCATGGTTATGGTTAGGCTTCTAGAAGATATATAAAGATTGCGATTGTGAACTACTGCGGACTAAAGTCCACAGCGTCAGAGAGCTGACTTCTTGCTTCACAGACGTTCTCTTGAACATCTCCACAAGCGTTGATTCCCGCTGTTCCAACGGTACTGTCCAAAGCCAAAGCCTTGATCAGGATAGCTGACATAACATCCCTATCCATTTTAGAACCGCATCTGCCACATTTATGGATTCTTGTTGACAAAGGTTTCTTTACCTTATTTCCGCAGACGCAGTATTGTGATGTGTTTCTAGCTTCGATTTCTACTATTTGACCTCCAGTTTCTTCCACTTTGTAAGCCAAAAACTGTAGAAATCTGTTCCAGCCAGCATCACCAATAGACTTTGACAAATAACGATTCCTAACCATGTTCTTAATTGACAGTTTCTCAACAACAATAAAGGAATACCTGTTAGCAAGCTTTCTTGACTCCTTATGTAAGAAATCATTCCTCTGACTAACAATCCCATCATGAAGCCTGGCTAACCTTAACCTTGACTTCTTGCTGTTGTTGCTTCCCTCCTGCTTCCTAGAATGCTTCCTTTGCAAAAAAGCAAGTCTTTCTTCAGACTTTCTAAACCATTTAGGATTACAAACTTTGTTGCCTTCGCTGTCTGCATAGAAACTGTTAAGCCCAACATCAATTCCAACACACTCCCTAACCTCCTTCACTTTTATTTCCCTTTCTTGAATTACTGTAAAACAAGCAAACCACTTGCCCGTAAAAGTTTTTTTAATAGTTAAAGTCTTAATCTCACCAACCATCCCCCTATGCAGTTTAATGTTTATCATACCAATTTTTGACAACCTAACCTTGTTACCTTCAAGCTTAAAACCACTCTGAGGAAAAGTAAAAGAATCATAACTCTGCCTAGATTTGAACCTGGGAAAACCCGCCTCCTTCCCCTTTCTTACTTTCTTGAAAAAACTTTCAAAAGCCTTGTTTAACCTACCTGAAACATCTTGCAAAACCTGAGAGTGCACCAATTTCAAATCAGAATTAATAATTTTCAAATCAAGAATCAAACTATAAAGTTCACCCCTACCAGCATACCTCCTACTAGAAAAGTACAACTGCTTCTCATACTCCAACTCAGCATTATACAAAAATCTGCAAGAATCAAGTATTTTCTCCATAACACTAACAGCTTGCTTAGAAGGATACAACCTAAACTTGTAAGTACGCACAACCAACATCTCTCATAAAATAATCACTACACATTTATAAACCCTACGCGCACACTTGTCGCGTGTCCAGTGGAATGTAAAATTTCCGAAAAAAGTGAAAGATTTTCAGTTAAAAGTACTTTACCCTAAGCTCGCCTTATTCTAAGGTGAAATTCAATCTGCGAACCGAAGCCCGCTAAGTTTTTCTTTCACAGGCTCGCCCTAAAAAATCCTCAGGAGGTTTCATGACTTCAACAGCTATATAACCGCTGATAAAAGTACGGCTAAACCCCTGTTCTTCCCAAATAATACCCTACAGTAAATTATTTAAACATGGAAATATCCAAAATAATGATAAAAAAAGAGGATTCGTGATTTATTTGAAAATGAGGTACGGATTATCTAATATAAGCACTAAAGGCCGTTACAAAAAAATATTCTGTAGATCTTACCTAAATAT
>CAYSAF010000038.1:0-6062 GCA_964428965.1 Candidatus Woesearchaeota archaeon | reverse complement strand
AACTAAAATGGTGCTTCAGATTAAAAGATGGCTTAAGAATAGTAGAACCAAATGACAGGTTAGCAAGATCCTACCTTGAAGAAGCTAAATTATCATTAGAAAGGGCAGAAAAGAATTTCAGGGATGGAGACTTACTCTGGACAACAGTTGTCGTTTATTACGCAGAATATTACGCATTATACTCTTTCCTCCAAAGACTCGGTATAAAATGTGAGAACCATTCCTGCTCAATTTTAGCAGTTACATCCCTCCTAGGAGAAGATAAAACTAAAATTATAAACCAACATAAAGATAAAAGGATCGATGCACAATACCACATGAAAATTGATAAGAAAGAACAAATAAACCAAATGCTACAAGAAGCAAAAATATTTATTTCCACATTTGACCAGCTCGTTTCTAACACAAATGAAAAAGAAATCAACTCTTACAGAACACACTTAGAGAATATCAGATAACCTTATGAGAAATGCTTACAACTTTCTTCACCAAAAGAAAATGGGGATAAGTTACACTTCTGTTACCTATACCCCCAAAATAATATTTACTACTTGTTGCACATCTAATATATTTGTAGAACCATCTGAATTTACATCCTTACACATACCACCTTGCAAACCCAAGAATAAAATTTTTCTACACCCCCAAAATAATATTAACCACAGCCTGCACATCCAAAACATTTACTGAGCCATCCTTATTCACATCAGCAGCAGTACCGTAGTCCTGCACAGCCAAGATATCGTTAACACAAGCCTGCACATCCAAAACATTTACTGAACCATCCTGGTTTACGTCTCCGCTTAAAGTGTCGCCACCAATGCATTCATTATGAACGCGGGTCATTGTTGACCAAAGACTTGGATTGTCGTCTAGGTCTTCGGAATACCAATCTGCCCCCCAAGTGTACCAGACAAAACCATCGAGAGCCCCGCTTCCAATAAAATTACATCCCCAGTTGTACATCTCGCTAGCAGTGGGCATCCGGCTGTATTGAGTTCCATGAATAGCAAATGTTTGGAAGAGATAGACTAGCTCGACTTTGCCTTCCAAACCGGCATTATTAATTCTGGCGCGGTCTTGCAAGATCAAATTACGAGATTCATCACAAGTCGCTTCTGAATTTGCGATACAATAATTCCAAATAACTGCTACATCCATAATTCTACCAATATCATTGGCCGGGATGTTGTTGGCATAGATGTCATCGACGTAGTTCCACACCTTGATTTCCCTTCCATGTCTGGTACGCACGTAGTCCTTCAGTTTTGTCCGAATAGATGCCATTTCTTCAATGGTCATTGGGCAGCTAGTCCAAAATGCTTCATGGGCATTGACAATTCCTATAACTCTCGGGTGCCCTCCAATTGCGTCAAGCATGGGTTGAACCCTGGAAATATCACTTCCATGAAAAGGAGCTCCCCAACTACAATTTGGTCGAGGGTTATTCCAATCTGTAGGAATAACAACGATATTAATATTGTATCTATCCGCTTGCATAAGATACTCCTGCCACGTAGAAGGGTTACTGTTCACGTCGAAGGCGGTTAATACAGTATCAATGTTGTACTGGGTGAGGGTCGCAAAATCTGCAGGAACGACTCTATCAACGCCGTAGTATTTAATCTGCGCCGCATTTGCTTTTGGCGAATAAATCAATAAGGCAAGTAAGACAATAAAAAACCAAGTAGCAAAAAACAGTTTGCGACCAGTTTTAGGGTTTTTGTTTTGCATAGCTTTTTTGACAATAATTTTTTTCATTCTTTTATACCCCTAATATAATATTAACTACTGCCTGCACATCTAAAACATTTACCGAGCCATCGCCATTTACATCAGCTCTGGTTCCGTAGTTCTGTATACCTAAGATATGGTTTACACAAGCCTGCACATCCAAGATATTTACAGAGCCATCATTGTTTACATCGCCTGTTAGTGAACTTGAAACATATTCATAAGCGCCGATGTCCGGGCTTGAGCCTCTGGAGGTTTTGAAAAAGTCTTCGCTTACTTCGGTTAGAACTTTAGCTTTGTTGATTGCTGGAGAAGCAGATAAAATCTTAAACCATTCCGCAGTCAGCTGCCCTGCGCCAGTTTGTCCAGTTTTTGCCAACTTCGGGTCACCTATCACGTCTCCTGTCCCTGAAGCGCTTGAGGGGGGAGTTTTGGACCAAAGGTTGCTGGAGAAGGCAAGCCCAGAAGAGCTCGCAATAATAGCAACCGGTAGCGAATCTTCCTGAAATATGATATTGTTTTCGATTCTGGTGTTACTATGGGGACCTCCATACCCAATTATAAAGTCTGTTTCATATGAAGAGTCGACAAAGGTATTATAGGCTATTAAGACATTGACAAGTCCTCCACCTTGAACACCTTGCCACCAGTAAAAGTTTCGCCTACATCCCATAACAAGATTATTAACAACAATGTTGTCTGAGGAAGCAGGATTGTATGTTTCATCTCCCATCATAATTCCTACCCCTGAGCCTCCAGTCCCTTTCATCGGACTTTCAGGTGTACAATAAACCAAGTTGCGTCTAAGAATACTGTATTTTGTATCAGAAAGGTAAACATTTGTTGACCAGCTGTCATAAACGATATTGTCTTCCAAAGTAGTATATTCGGATTCGTAGGTTGACAGCCCTTCACCCCAATTATTCCAAACTTTATTTCCACGTAACGTAACATATTTGGGATGACGGCAGGCACTTATACCACTTGCCCAAGAACCTTTTAAATTTTGGCCGAATTCATTCCATCTGGCATTATAATAAGACTCACAATTCTCCACTAAACTATAATCTCCACCTACATAAATACCCATATCTTTACAACGATGGACCTTGACATTGATAGCCTGATCGTGATGTCCAGACAAATGTAAACCAAACCACTGACTTTGCTGTATTTTCAGATCACGAACTGTAACGTAATTACCGCTCACGCCAAAAAGAATCCCCCAGTCACCTGCAGGTAATGTATCCTGACCATCAATAACCGCCGTTTCACCCGGATACCCGGAAATCGTGATGGGCGTGCTCGCAGTGCCTGACTTCCCTACGGAAACAGTCTGAACATAGGTACCACCGCGTAGATACAATGTATCACCTGCAGAGAGCTTGCCGATTCCTGTGTTAATTGTAGCGAAAGGTCTATCCAGAGTGCCAGGATTGGCGTCATTGCCATTTGTGGCAACATAATAAGTCGCGGCCAGAGAGACTCTGGCAAGAAATAAAGTTGTGAGCAAAACTGTTATCAAGACAAATAATTTTTTCACTTTTGACTCCTCTTTTTTTTATTATACTGGATATTTTCATGTTTAAATAACTTACTATAGTGCCTGCTGTATTGCGTAACTCGCATACAACATCCGTAACTTTCAAATCCTAATTTCTTATAATACTCATAGGTGTAATAATAGGCTGTATTGAAAATTTTTAGTCGTGCAATGCAACATAGTAAAATTTAAATAATAAACAAACAAAAAAATAAACATGGCAGACCCAAGAGTGGTGAAATTAGCTGGTATTTTGGTGAATCATTCGATAACAGTAAAGAAGGGAAGCAAGATAGTGATAAACTACCAGGCAGAAGCACACCCACTAGCCATAGAGTGCTACAAGCTGATTCTCAAAAAAGGGGCATACCCAATAATGCATGCAGGCATGCCGGGATTACAGTATGCATACTTCAAATACGCCTTAGAGGAACAACTAAAAAAATTCCCAGAGCTAGCGATGTTCGAGGCAAAGTATGCTGACGGGGAGATAGACATAGGAGCAAGCTACAACTCAAAAGAATTGACAAACATAAACCCGGATAAAATAGTCATAAGAAGAAGGGCAACAAAACCAATAGCAGATGTAATATACAAGAAAAGGAACTGGGTGCTGGTAGAATACCCAACTAATGCGATAGCGCAGGATGCAGAGATGTCTTTGGATGAGATGGAAGACTTTGTCTTTAATGCAACAAACATAGACTGGAGAAAGGTGCAAAAACAAGGAGAAAAACTCAAAAAGGTGCTTGATAGGGGAGATAAAGTAAGAATAGTTGGGAAAGAAACTGACATAAGCTTCAGCATAAAGGGAAGGTTAGGAGAAAATTCTGCTGGCAAGTTCAACATGCCAGATGGAGAGGTTTTCACGTCACCTGTGGAAACAACAACTAAAGGGCACATATACTATGAACTCCCAGCAGTATACGGAGGGAAGGAGGTAGAAGGGGTAAGGCTAGTGTTCACCGGGGGGAAAGTAGTTGAGGCAGAAGCAAGAAAAAATAATGATTACCTCCAAAAGATGCTTAAGATGGACAAGGGAGCAAGCAGACTGGGAGAATTCGGAATAGGAATAAACCACGGGATAAAAAAATTCACAAGAAGGGGACTGTTTGACGAGAAGATAGGAGGAACAATACACCTAGCGCTTGGAAAATCATTTCCAGAATGCAAGGGAAAAAACAAATCAGCACTGCACTGGGACATGATAAAAGACCTGAGAAAAGAAGGACAAGTATGCATAGACAACAAGCTGATACTGAAAAATGGGAAGATACTGGTCTGATTCTAATTCAAAAGATCTTAAATATTTCAGCCTTAACCTTTTTGAAAGTATCGTCATTAACCCTACCTATTTTCATAACAACTAAACCCTTCTCAACACTGAAAATCTTATCCGCCCGAACCCTGCTGGATTTTAAAAGTTTACCAGAACTTAGGTTTTCTTGATTGATTAATACAGAATAGGGTTCTTCTTTCATTACTGTAGTCAAAGGCACCATCACACAGTCATCTGATTTTTTATTGAAAAAATTATTTGATACGACCAAAGCAGGCCTCACTTTCGCTCCATCAAAATTCGAGAAGGGATAAGGTAATAGCACTATCTCCCCTTGCTGAACACTCATTTTTTTAAATACCTCCCCCAGATATTGTCCAGCTTATTATCCCAGACTTCCTTCAAGGACTTTTCACTAAATTTTACCAAGTCTTTAAAATCGTCCTTAAACGTTTTCTCTACCACCTTAGATTTTTCCAACAGTATTTTTCCATCCGCTTGGAATAGTACCAAGTCATCACCCTTACCGATTCCCATTGCTTCCCTCATATCCTGAGGGATGGCTATCTGCCCTTTATCAGAAATCTTAACAGTCTTTATCATTTTACCCACTGAACCTCTGGTAAGAATTTTCTTACTTATAAAACTTTCGCTTAATAAAACAAAATTATTACGGATTCTTTAAACATTAAGCAAAAATTAATAAATACCTGAAAAAGAAGGTAAGTAGCATGAAAAAAATAATCTTAAAAAACGGACTGACTGTAATAGTGGAAAAGAGAAAAACAAAATCAGTAACGGTACAAGTGATGGTCAGGACAGGATCAAATTATGAAAACGAAAAGATAGCAGGGATATCACACTTCATAGAGCACATGGTTTTCGAGGGAACAAAAAACAGGACAGCAATACAGATAGCTAACGAAATAGAAAGCCTTGGAGGGGAGATAAACGCGGCAACATCAACAGAGAGAACGATATACTACATAACTGTGCTGAAAAAATACTTTGACACAGCAATAAATGTACTAGCAGACCTGATACAAAACCCGTTGTTTGAAGAAAAGGCACTCGAAAAAGAAAGGGGGGTTGTTCTTGACGAGGTGAACATGGTGATAGACGACCCGAAAAAGTACCAATGGGTACTATTCCAGAAAACTATGTACAAAAAACACCCTGCAAGGAACCCCATCTACGGAACAGCAGAGGCAATAAAAACAATAACAAGACAGGACATGACAAATTACTATGAAAAGTATTACACACCTAACAACATGATAATAACTGTAGTGGGCAATGTAAAGGATGCAGAGCAGAAAATAGAACAGGCATTCAAGTTCCAGCAAGGAGAGACTGCAAGGAGAGAAACCGTAAAAGAACCAGAGCTGGAAAAACCAGAAGTATTCATCGAGAACAGGGAGATACTCCAAAGCTACATGACTTTGGGATATAAAACAGTAGCAAGGACACACGAAGACAGCTATGCAATAGACGTCATAAGGTCGA
>CAYSAF010000037.1:0-7013 GCA_964428965.1 Candidatus Woesearchaeota archaeon | reverse complement strand
CTTAATTGTAGTAATTTACCTTTTTATAGGAATATTTACCTTTATATACTTTTTGTGTGTTCTGCGAATCTTAATAGGAGTCCTACTTTTGAGAAATATTTTAAGAAGCGTATGAAACAATTTGAAGTTAAAAGTTGTGGTGTTTATTATGGAACGTTCCTATTAACGCCCCTCTCCTTCTTTTTTCTGTCCGAAAGTAATCCAGTAACCCCCCTCCCTATGTGTCTTCCACAACCAAGTGAGCTGGGAGTAAGCCCTTACTGGAAGGAACGGTTTTATTTCCCCTACTCCGTTCCACACCCCTGCCACTTCCAACACGCCCCTGTCAAAGGGATTAAGCGGAGGCAGGGTCTGAACGTATTTTATTCCGTTCCTACTAAACCAGCTTAACACCTCTCCTACTGTGTGAGAGGTTTCGTGAACGTGGTTGTACTGGTCATTCCACCAACCCCTCGCCCTCTCCCTATCCTCCACACTTCCTATCTGCATCCTGATAAACCAATCCTTCACGGCATCGTTGTTCCTGAACAAGGTTTTTGAGAGCAACTTCCTCGCCTTGAGAGGAATCCTTCCCACTTTGTTGTAAAGGCCTACCGCTATGAAACCATCAGGCTTCAGCAAGGGCAGTATATTCTTAAAAGACTGGTAAGGGTCTTCTGTGTGATGCAACACCCCGAGGCACAGCACATAATCAAACTGCACTCCCAAACCCCTTACCTGCTCTCCGTCTGTTATGTCCACCAACTCCAAATGCAAGGAGTCCAGCCCGAGCTTCTCCTTCAAAGCCTTCGCCTTGCCAAGCGAAGCTTCAGAGAAGTCCACACCCCACACGCAAACCCTCCTCAGCGACAGAAAGGCTGACAGCTGCCCTGTTCCAGTCCCCACATCAATCACGCTACCACTTTGAGGTATACTCCTATCAAGCACCTCAGCAAAGGGATAAGCTGAAACCCTCAAATCCTCCTTGTCATTGAAGCAGTCCAACTCGTAATCTGGAAAAGGGGTTCTGTTATAAAAATCCTGAACAGCACAACCAACCCTCATAAAAGAAATTGGAAGAAACAACTAGCTTATAAATAACGTTGTAATCCAACAGCGAAATCACCAACGAGAGAAAACAGAAAATAATCTCTAAGCAGTTTCAAAGGAAAAACGAAGCCGAAAAAAGAAGCATATACTCGATAACAATAATGTTTAAATAGTAAGAAATACTATCGTTACTAATGCCTACTAAAGAAAGTTCAGAGTTGAAAACGCTAAAAATACTCCCAGAGACACATAAAAAATTATCTGGACTTGGGGGGAAAGGAGAAACCTTTGACACTATCATCCAGCGTTTACTGGCACAAAATAAGGCTTTTGAAGATGCAGTAAACAAACTACCTAAAGAAGATAAAGAAAGAGTTATCAAAAAAATGGAGGGGAACTGGGAAAAGTTCCTATAAGATAAAATGGTAGAGATAAATAAAATTTATAATTTAGAGGCATTTGAGTTTCTTAAAGAAGTAAAAGATAAATCAGTAGACTTAATCATAATAGACCCCCCTTACTCAACACCAGTAATAACTGCCTTCGGAAGAAAGAAAGTGAAAAATTTAGCAGATTTGTCAATACAAGAATATTTCTTTAGTGGATTAAAGAAAGAATTTGAAAGGATATTAAAAGATAATGGACGATTATTTATTTTCTGTGATGATAAGTTTTATCCTATTTTGTTTGCAGTATTTTATGACTGGTTAAACTTACAACTTTTAGTATGGGATAAAGGAAAGATTGGGATGGGTAGACCAATAAGGAAACAACACGAACTTATTTTATATGCAAATAGAGAGAGTTGGAACTTTGAGAAAGAGGAACTAACACATATTCCTTCTGTTATTAAAGTGAAATCAGAAAGTAATAAGTTCCATTCAGCACAAAAACCTTTAGAATTATTAAAAACTTTAATTTATGGATTCTCTAAAGAAGGGGATTTAGTCTTAGATTGTTTTGCTGGAAGTGGGATGTGTGATAGCTTAGATAGGCTTAGATAGCTCAGGTGGTTTTATGATTCCTAAAAAGAGAATAAGAATTTCAGAAGAAGGAGAACTTGAAAGCTTCCTATACGAAAACAGCGTGAAAATAATAGAAATTATTGACGACGGTTTTTACGCCTCAAACTTCGAAGGGGAAGAGATAGTAAGACTTCAGATAGATGGGATGGGAGACAGAAAAAGAAAACTCCCGCTAAAACGGGGAAACACAGTTAAAATAATAATAAAATACAAAAAAGATGAGTGAAGAACAAACGAAATACTGTTATATGTGTAAATGTTATTACAACACTAAAAAAAGCGATGCAGAAGAGAATGACATCTACTGTTCAAAAGAATGCGAGGAAAAAGAAAAAAATGCAAAAAAATACTACTGAATTTTTCAAAGCACTTACTATAATTGCTGTCTTATTGGCTTCCATTTCCTCAGTAGTTCTCGTAATCAGAACAGAATCAAAAAGTTGGGAATCAATTACCTTACTAATTAGCATAGCTTATCTCTCAGTAAGGGATACCTTATAGGAAAATCAGGAAAATAGTATTCGAAGAAAAAAAGTTATGGAATTAGAAGAAGCTAAGAAAATATTTGAAGAACAACTGCCCAGAGGAGTTCACTGTCTCTGTTGCGGTCGCTTTGATAAAGTTTACCCCAGAAAAATAACCAGTAGCATGGCTTGGACTCTTCTACTCATATACGATTACTATAAGAAAGAAGGAAACCTCAGAAAGTGGCTTAAAGTAGAATCTCACCTGAAAAGCCTTCCTAACGTACCTACCAGCCTAAGAGGAGATTTTAGCAAACTCAGATATTGGAAACTGATAAGACAGAAAGAAGGAGAGATAGAAGGTATCAAAACAGGACTTTACAAGATTACAGAAAAAGGAATAAACTTCTGCGAAAGAAAAATCAGAGTAAGCAAAATAGTCAACCTTCACAACGGAGCACCCGAATCGTTTAGCGAAGAACAAATAAGCATAATAGAAGCTCTCGGAGACAGATTCAGTTACAAAGAACTGATGGGAGAAACAAACTTTGAAGATAAGCTTATTCCTACACACTACATTCAAGGTATGCACTTTGAAGATAAAAGTGATGGTAAAATTATTTGTTATTCTGATTCCGGTGAAATGTATTACTTGAATACTGTTAAAAATTATTGTAACTGTCCGGAATACAAGTTTTCCAAACATCCTAAACACTGCCATCATCTTGACGAATACAAAAAAAGAGATGGAGGTATAAAATGTGGTGTGTAACCTATACGGGGAACAGATTTAATAACAGGTGGAAGAAAAAAACAATCGTGATTTATCAAGGAAAAAAGTATCCTAACCTGAAAATAATTGAGGTAGAAAAATTGTGAAACCAACCATAATAAGATATGAAGGAACTGCCATCTACCTTCCACACAGGAGATCTGATTTTGCAACTATCCCGGGATGGTTTTTTAAGGGAAGCATAACATTCTGCTTGGCAATATCAGTTCTGCAATTCGCATTTTCTTCCCCAACATCCTTGATTATGGGAACTTTATTAATGATGCTTTTCGTTTTTATCCGAGGAGCTTATGATGAGAAAGAAAAAACGGAACTCTGAAATCTGGAAAGTTATAACAGCATTCCTAAGTGGTATAATACTCGGAATGCTAACTAACATAGAAATAAACATAAGAGAATCAGAAAAACTAGACGTAAACGTAGAAGAACTAAACGAAGAAGAAACCAACCGAGCCATACTTCTCATCAGCGATGTGAAATCGCAATACCTCATAGGACAGAAAAGCATAACTTTCACAAAAGAAATAAACGAGAAATTTGAAAATATGACAGGAAAAAAACTCAGAACTGGAACCCTTCACGGATTCAACTATGATAGAAACATAATAGTCCAATATGAAAATAATCTGACAGAACTCAAAAAGATTTTATGTCACGAACTACTCCATTCACGGATTTCAGGAGAGTTTGACGAGCAGATAATAAGAGACATAGAACCATTTGAAGTGTGTTATTTACGAGAAACCAGCTCTGTCTGAACCAAACCAGTAATCGTAATTGGAAAACAAGAACTTGAAACTGCCACCATTCTTAATTCCGAATCTTAATCTACATAAAAAAGCTTTCGCAATCCTAAAAAACTTAACGAGCATTTTTCTTCTCTAACTTTTCTAGAAGATAATCTTTCTTCCTCACTATAATTATTACAGAAACTATACCGACAGGTATGAGTCCATAAAAAATGTAAGTCTGCCATTCTTTTTTCTTAACAACTTTAAAAGGGATGCTGATTTGAGAGTCTCTACTTCTAATTTTTAGAGTGTAAGAACCGAGAAGAACGCTTTTGGGAATTCTGATTTCAAACTTGTTAACACCAACTCCCAGTTTCGACTGGTTAATTATGAAAGAATTTGTCATATCTTTATAAATTAATCCGCTATCTTCTCTGTTTTGGAAAGTTATATTCAGAAAAACATCATAATTAACCAGTTTATCATCCAGTAAGGTGTTTGCAAAAAAAGAAATTGAATCACTCCAATACCACTTTTCTGGAATGAAAGAAAGCTGAACACTCAAATTTCCCTCACCACCTCCTCCTCCAGTTGGTAGTATTGCCAAAGTTTCATTTATAGTTGCTTCTATATTAAAATTTCCTGATGAGGCAAGAGCTACTTCGACCAGGATTATAAATAAAGAAAAATAAAAAACTAATCCTATCTGTAACCTAAAGTTATTCTTTCTGATATCAAGTTTTTTCTCATCCATAATTCAGTCCAAACCTTCAAACCCAAACCTATTGCCGCTAACCCTATCAGGGAAATGATAAAAAACATTTCAAGGAAGTCCATGAAAGGATTAAGAACTTCGTAGTTAACTTTAACTGTTACAGCACTACTCAGACCTACTTGCCCATTTCTTTCTTTCAAACTCTTGGATACAGCTCCTATTACAGTAGTATAGTTTCCACTGTGAGCATACTTGTCAATTGTGAGATTTATCAACAGTGGCGTTCTCCCCATAGGTTCCAAGCTGTATTCCTCTTGTTGGAGTATTGAAGTTGCTGACTTGTTGTCCATTACGCTGATTGCTATCAGTTTAGGCGTTTCCTCCATGTTCTGTAGTTCTAATTGTAAAACCTCTGTATTCCCTGCCTTTATTATGAGTGGGTTTTCTGGTATGTATGGGTGTCCCATACCCCAAGCTAGAGCGATAGGAACCACCATCAAAGCTAGGATGGTGACTATCAAACTATTCCAAAAGTTCTTCATCTTCCAATCTCACCTTCAGTTTACTGTTACTGTCCAAGTGTCGGGGCTTGTGTAAGTTGTTGAAACTATGTCCGGTACGTCTTCCATACACAAGTAAGTGTTTTCCGTAGTTCCCGCAACGCCATTTGGCAGGTATGCGCCTGCTACTTGGGTTTCCGTAGCATTTACCATAGCTGTTCCTTCGCAAGCGTCTGCCGTGTTTACTGTGAAGTTGGCTGCTGGTACGTAATCACTGATTCCTGTTGCTGTTAGTCCTATTGCTGTTACTCCAATATTGGTACTGTAGGTATTCCCCCTCTGGCTTATCAGGATTGGGTCGTCATTGCTTAGTATATTAATAGCTTTCGGGTACCAAGTACTAGCCCAACTGCTTAGGGTGTCGTTGCCATCTGCCTTGCTTACGTTTATGTAGTTACCGACATTGTATGTGAAGGTGGATTGTGCTGTCTTGTTTGTTAGGTTGTAGTTTCCTCCTTCAACAAAGTAGTTCCATGTGGTTGCGTTGTCATAGTAGTTTATGTTTACTGTGCAGCTGTAGTTTTGTGTTGTTGTATTTATTCCTATATCACCGGTACAGGTTGCTTGGTATTCTAGTCCGTTAAGGCTTATGTTTCCAGCTGCTGAGTCATTGTTTATGTTTGCTATTCCCTGCGGGTCTTCGATATAAAAACTGTACGCTACGGCTGTTATTCCCGCTTCTGTTACTGCTATAGTTGTCGGACCTATTGGCGGTCCCATCATGACATTACTGATGGTTGCCCCTACTACTAGGCTTCCCGTGTTTGCTCCACTTACCACGTAAAACACTGTCAAAGTCCACAGAGTAATTACTAAGGCTGATTTCCAGTTGATTCTTGCTTTCTTATCCATATTATTTTCCTCCTATTACGTTTTTATGATTTTTCTCCCATTCTTGAATTAAAGGATTATGTTATTCTAATCATCCACTTATCATCTGTTGTGGTGTTATAATCTTGACCGTCAAGCACTGGTATGAGGGGTATGCAAAAAAACAGTTCTTCCCTAATTTCTGATGGGAAAGCATAATTAGCAGCAGAGGTTACAGTAACATAAGAGTTATTAGCTAATTCGTTGCCTCCGCAATCGTCTGTTATTTTGGCTGTGAAATTATTAACTGTCCATCGTATTGAGGTTTTGGTTGAGCCCCACAGGTCAAAGCCTGAAATGTCTATTATTGAGCTGTTGGCATTGCCATTATTAGTTATGTTAATGCTGTTAAGAGCTTTAATGTTAATGTCTCCAGGTTTAGCTGTTGGAAAACCCATCTCAACAGGTGATATTGAAATGCTTGTAAGCGTTGAATAAGTGAATGTTTCATTAACACTTTCAACACAGGCGCCGCTCATGTCACAACCAGTAGCGTTTAAACCCCAAGTGCCACTTGGGAGGTAATAATCCATATCAACAAAGCATTGGTAATCCCTGGCTGAGTTGTTCACTGAAGCACAAGTAGTATTAGTTCTGGACTCTCCACTACTAAAATTAACTATCAGACTTTGCATTGCATCATTAATGTCAGTTATCCCATCAGAATCACTTATCGTATAATTTATGTACAAAGTAGTATTACCATTCTCTGTCGGACTAACTGTTGAAGAGTATTGGATTGAAGTTAGTGTAGGAACAGCTGTTGTGATATAGTTTATGCTTATGTTTCTCCAGTTTGCTGTTCCTATGTTGTTGGATGAGTCTG
>CAYSAF010000036.1:0-7038 GCA_964428965.1 Candidatus Woesearchaeota archaeon | reverse complement strand
AGTTTTGCAGCCTAGGCCTTAATGCCACCGTTCTATGAACGGTGGTTCTTTACATTTGATTTTTCGAGCATCTCTACTGCTTCTTGTTCTGCTTTTCTTGAGTGTATTATTATCGGCAGTTTGATTTTTTCTGCCAGTTCTATGATCTTTTGGAAGTTTTCCTTCTGTTTTTCCTTTGTGTTGTCTTCTTCGTGGAAATCCAGTCCTACTTCTCCAAGCGCTATCATCTTGTTTTTGTTTTTCTTTATGTATTCCAATGCTTCTTCCAGTTCTTTTCCTGTCATCTTTGTTGTTTCTGTCGGATATATGCCCAGCGATGCTTTTATTATCGGGTATTTTTTTGTCAGCTCTAGTGTTTTTTTGCACCTTTCAAGTGTTGTTCCCGAATTTATTATCGCAACTATCCCTGCTCTCTTTGCCCTTTCTATGACCCCCTCTAAGTCCTGTTCAAAGTTTGGGAACTCCAGGTGTGCGTGTACGTCAACAAGCATGGTTATTTTTCTTTGTTTTCAGTTTTTAATGTTTTCGAATTAAGAATTAGCTTTCTTTGAATAGTTTGAGGTTTTTGTTTGCTCTTTTTGTTTTGTTTTTATGGTTTTCTCTTTTTGATTATATGTATCTGAAGTTTTATAAACTCCGCTTTTTGTTATTTTTTCATGGTTTCAGTTGCTTTGATGGAGCCTAAGACTGCTGGCAACATTGGCGCAGTAGCAAGATGCATGAAGAATTTTGACTTAACTAATTTAATTCTCGTTAATCCGAAGTGCAATCACCTCTCCAAGGAAGCTTTGGACAGAGCTTCTCATGCCAAGGATGTTTTGAAAAAAGCTAAAATAATGTCTTTCGATCAGTTAATCAAAAATTTTGACTATGTTGTCGGCACTTCTGCTATCGTAGGCACTGATTACAACATTCCCCGCTCACCCCTGTCTCCTGACAAGCTTAAGCTTCCCAGTAAGGAGGTAGTCATTCTTTTCGGCAGGGATGATTCTGGTCTTAGTAACAATGAGATTTTAAAATGTGACTTTGTTGTCACGATTCCAACTTCAAAGAAGTATTCCTCTATGAATATTTCCCATTCTGCTGGTATAATCTTTTATGAGCTTTTCAAGAACAGCAAAAATGAAAAGAACAGCAGCCACATCGTTTCTGCCTCAAAAAAAGATAAGGATGTTCTGCTCAGCTTGATTTACTCCTCTCTTGATAAGCTGTCTTTTTCTACCGATAAGAAGAGGGACACTCAGAAGAGGGTTTGGAAGAGGCTTATCGGTAAGGCTTTTCTTACTAGGCGTGAGATTTTTGCTTTGTGTGGCTATTTCAGGAAGATAAGGTAGTTAGAACAGTCCTGTTATGAAATTTATGAGTTGTGTGAACCAGGGCCACAGGTTTACGAATATGAGCAGGAGGCAGGTGAAGCTTACCCACCCCCATATTTTTTTTGCTTTTTTTTCGTTTTTGAATATGCCTAGTGCTGCTACGTAGAACATTCTTCCCCCGTCAACAGGTCCTAATGGCAGCAGGTTGAACAGTCCCACTCCTATGTTTATCACGAACAGCCAGAGTATCAGCACGTTTATCCACACCAGTGCTTTTGGCAGGAATTCTCCGTAACTTGCTTTTACTCCTTCTTTTATTCCTGTTTTTTGTTCGAAGCCGCTTATTCCTATTACCCCTCTTGTTGCGTTTTCAGGGTCTTCTACTGCAGTTAGCGTGTACGTTCCCTTGTCTGTTTTTATTTTTATTTCTTCTCTTGGCGTGAATAGGGTTGCTTTTGTGAAGTTTCTCACGTCTAGGGTTTCCTGTCCGTTTATTTCTGTTATCGTGAATTGTGCCTCTAAACCAGCTAGTTGTGCTGGGTATCCCTCTCTTACCTCATTTACTTTTATTCCTTGTGTTTCTATTATGCCTAGTTGTGCTGGTCCTGTTATGAAGTTGAGTATCAGTATGAATATTATTCCCAGAATTACGTTTGCGAAAGGTCCTGCTGAGAATATTGCCAGTTGTTTTCTGTACCTTATCTTTTTGAGGTTTTCTTCTTCTGGTTCTACGAATGCTGCAAGGAGTGGTCCGAACAGCGCAAATCCCGAGCTTTTTATTTTTATCATGAACAGCCTTGCGAAAATCCCATGTGAGAATTCGTGTACGGTTGCTGTTACGAGTATTGCTATTATCCAGTGCCAGAATGACAGTGTTGGCACCCCTGGTATTTTTATTCCAGGCAGCACTGGTGCTAGGGCAGGAGGTGCTTTTGGCACGAACACAGTTTGGTAAGCCCCCTGTACTAAGGTGTAGAGTATGAATCCCATGCCGATGAATCCCATAGTTACTGCGACATAACCCGATATTTTCAATATCTTTGGACTTATTTTTGATATCCTGTCCATCAGCTTTAACCCTATTTTTGTCGGGTAGAGCAGGATTACCTTGCCCTGTACCTTGAATTTTTCTTTGTTGAGTAGGTAGAAGACGAGGATTATTGCGTATAGTATTATCGCAAATAAGAGATCATAATTCATGTTTGCCTCTTTTTATTTATTTGGCTTTGCCTTTCTTGATGGCTCTGAAGTTTTTTCCGCCGCACTTTCTGCATTTTACTTTTTTGTTTATTATTTTGATGCTCTGCGCTTTTATTTTTGTTTTGCATCTCTTGCATACGAATGTGTTCTGGAACAGCCTTTCTATTGCTTCTGGTATTTTTGCCATCTTACTTCACCTGTTTTATTATCTTCTTGTCCATTATTATCCAGTAGTGGACCTGTGCTCCCTCTACCACTTGTCCCTTGAGTTCTTCTGGTATCTCTATTTCGAACGTTTCATAGCTTTCACTGTCCATTACGTTGGCCTTGTCTCCCATGACTGCAAGCACTTGTGCGTTTCTCTTCTCTATTATCGGGACGTCTACTTTTTCGTGGCCTGGCATGATCTTTATTATTTTTCTGCTGTCTACCATGCCTATTGCCTCTATCCTGCACTTGGCATGCCCGTGCTTTCCTGTTTTTGACGTTTGTATGTTTTTGACTATGCACGGAACGTCATCCAGAATTACGTAGCTGCCGTCTTTTAAGCTGCTCGCATCTGTCTGTCTTGTTTCCATCGAGAATACTTAAAAATGAGACGTTTATAAAAGTTTTGTTTTATTTTCAGGTTTTAGTTGGTTTAACTTCTGATTTTTATTATGCCTTGACTGGCTAGGTAGTTGTAGGCATTGACTTTAAGTTCCAGCTCTTCAGGGTCGTGCTTGCCCAGCAGTTTTGACACGTCGTGTAGCACGGCATTTTTTCCCAGCGATCCCGTTTTTATTTCTAGCAGTATGTCGCCTACACGGTGAGAACCTATCCTGAATTCTTTCTTGCCCAGCAAGATTGAGCCGTAGGAGCTTATCTGGTTGAGGTTGTAATCTGTGAATATTTCAGAGGATGGGTATTGTAGGATTTCGCATAGTGATTTGACGTCATCCATCATTAGGCGTAATGCGTAAGTATTAAGGTATCTATGATCCCTTGTTGACAGTATTTCAGGTTCTTTAAGGCTTAGTTTTCCTTCCAGAAACATTTCTTTTGTTATTCCCATCTTAATATCTCTTCAGCGTCTTTTTCAAGCTCTTTCCTTTTTTTGTCTCTACTTTTTCAAGCGCTCTCTCCACCCCTAATATCCCTTTCATCATCTCTCTTTCTTCTGCTGTTCGTATGTTTGCCTTTGGCATCGCTTGCTTTACCGCATTTTCCAAATATTTCAGTCTCATGCTTAGTTCTGATATTTGTTTAGAAAGATTGGCTATACCACACCATAATTGTGCGTTTGCCGGTTCTTTTGCTTCTTTGTACGCTTCCTTGTGTTTTGCTGCCTCTGCAATCTGAACTTCCAGATGATCCTTTATGCTTGGGTCAACTTTTTCCCTCCAAGTTTTCATCTCTTTTTCGTAATGGAAGAAATATTTAAAGTTTTCCATTAAAAAGTGGTAACCACAATGTTTAAAAATAATCAAAATACTGTTTTTTATTGGCAGACTAGACCGGGGAACTAGCCCTTCCTTGTTACCGTAAACGGGCTTTATGACGGGGTTGAATGCCGTGGAGAGGTGAATGGAAGGGTATGGGGTCTTGGCTCGTACGTTGAGATCCTGTCCTGTAGGGCTGGTTTTTTTGTGAACCAGGTCAGGTCAGGAATGAAGCAGCCTTCATCATGATTATCGGCGCTTACGGGGGCGCAGGGTTGAGGAGGGGTCAAGGGAGCCGCATATCTTAAATTCAACAATCCGCGGAAGTCTGCCGCTTCTATTTTTTTGATGGTTATTTTTCATCATAATAACATTTAAATATGTTCTAAAATTCCTTTCATTAATTAAAGAAAGGAGGTTTTGTTATGAAACTAAAGTTTTTTGTGTTTACCTTGGCCTTGCTAGTTCTTCCTTCGGTTGCTTTTGCAGCTGGCAACTGTACCAAGGAAGGGGGTAAGGACTACTATACGGTCGGTACTGCTACAGTTGAGGGCATTGGCAACTCCACCGATCAATGTATTTCTGATAAGCGTCTCTTGGAGTATTACTGTGATGAACAGGGTAAGTTTGAGTACGAGTATTATGACTGTGATGTTTCTTGTGTTGATGGAGCCTGCTCTGGCGGACCAGTTATTCCACCAAGTAACGAGACTTGTGTTGAGAGTTGGAAGTGTAGTAACTGGACTGGGTGCGTTACTAATCAACAGACTAGGACTTGTGAGGATCTGAATGCTTGTAATACGACTCTTAACAAGCCTGCAGAGACCCAGAGTTGCGGCACTACCACTCCAGCCACGCCTTTCCCTGGTGGGTTTGCTCAGTACAGGTACTACATAGTAGGTGGCGTGATACTTCTTCTGATAGTACTCTACTTCGTTTTGAAGAAGAAAGAGCCTGAGGTTAAAGAGCCTGAGAAGAAGGAAGAGGAGAAGAAGTAACCTTTTTTCTTTTTTTTATCCTATCATTGTTGGGAAAACCTTTACAGTTCCGTTGTTGTAAACATTCGTCCTTACTATCGTGTTGTTCACTCTAACGTATATGGTCCATCTGTCTCCCTCTTGTGTTATTTTGTATACAGAGGGCCCTTTTTCGGTGTACACACTTTTGTCTTTTGTTAGTTCATACACCCTGTTCATTGCGAGTTGTTCTGCTTCGCTCTGTGTCAGTTTCTTTTCTTCGCTGATATCCTTGCTGCATCCGTAAATCATCGTAGTTAGTACAAGAAGTATTATTATTGCCCTTTTCATGCATCACTCTATTTCTTGCTTTGTTTTAATATTTTTCTATACTTTGGGCTTTGTTTAATAATTCCTTAAAGCATCTTACTTTTTAAACAAAAATTGTATTGGTTTCTTCTATCTACCTTTTAAGATAAAATTCTACTGCATAGATATATTTGTACCAGCCTTTTCTTAATTGGCAGTCAGTGTTATCAACCAGGAGGCAAGGCAGGAGGTTGAGGTATAGAACTTCCAGCACTAGCTCCTACATTATTTGCAGGGCTAGTATCTCCACCACTTAACCAAAAATATATTCCAATTCCAATAGCAATTAAAATTACAACTATTAAAATCCAAATCCATCCGCTCATTCCTCTTTTTTGTTTTATCATTTTAATCTGGAAGTTGTGGGAAACCTGTTCCTGAACTATCAGAACCTGTTCCAGCGTTTAACTTACAATTATCTGAAACTTTTATAACCCAAATCATTCCATCAGCTTGGCTGTAAAATTGGTTTTGACTTGAAATATCTTCCCATCTTTGATGTTCAGTATCCCAAATATACGCTTTTAATATATTGCATGTACCTTTAAAATCATTAATATAAATAGTATTTTCTGGAGTAACTGTTCCTGGATTTATCATATCAGGAGTTATAACAACAAAATTATAACCTTTAACAAGATTTCTTTTGTTCATACAATCATAGTTACTTACAAACATATTATACCTTAATGTTCCACTTTTTTCAGTATACATCCAAACACCCGAAGTCATAACATAATTATCATAATCAGTTTGAACTATTTGTTCATCATTTGTCTCTGCTTCACTAAAGTCCATTTCGGGGTGAAGTTGAAAATATTTATTTGTATTTGTAGAATAATACCACATAGCGGTAATATCCTGTTTTTGAATATCGCTACTTGGCAAAATTCCTTCATCCATATAAAAAACAGCTGGAACTAAATTCCAACCTTTAATTACTGGGATGGAAACTTCATAACCTACTATATCAGGTCTTCCTGGCCATTTATTTTGAGTCATTGTAGCAGAAACAAAAACTGCTAATCCTGCTAACAGAATCAAACTTATTGATAAAACATATTTCTTACCCATCCTGTTTAGATAAGATAAACTCCTTTAAAAATCTTTCTTTAGGCTTTTTTATCTTAACATCCTACCATGACTTTTTAAACAAGAACTACTTATTAAACAAAGCTTATACTTTGTAGAATTCTTTTACCTCGCTTACTATCGGCCCAAGGTTCTTTATTATCAGGCTGTACATCTTCTGTATTATCTGCTCGTAAATGGCTTCTTTCAGCGGTCCTGAGCAGTAGTTGAGTATGTCTGGCATCGTATCGAATGAGACATCTTTTACTGTAGTTACAGGTATGTAGCATGTCATCTCTTTGCCTTCCATCGCTTGTATCAATTCCTGTGATGTTCCTACCCCCATCTTTGTTAGCTTGACTTTTACCTTGCAGCTGTCTCCCCTAGCTCCGTCTATGGCAAAATAATAGTAGTTGTTGTCTACCACCCTTATTATTTTTGCTGGCTGGCACCTCTTGAATGCCTCGTCAAAGCATGTTCTGCTTTGGCGGCAGTCTTTTTTGAAGTAGCCGAGGTAGTATGCCCCTCCTATCAGTATTAATAGTAATAAGAGGAATATTATGGTTTTTACCAGAAGTGGTTTTGTCAACCTCTCTTTTGTAAACTTCATATCTTCTTTCTGTTTGTTTTTTTGTATATTAATCTTTTGGTTTTTTAATTCCGTAATTCCTTACCAGTCTTTGACTGGTGGTGTTATGCATAAGC
>CAYSAF010000035.1:0-8116 GCA_964428965.1 Candidatus Woesearchaeota archaeon | reverse complement strand
AACTGCTGAGAATATCTACAACAAGTTCAAAGAGTAAGACTTTTTACACACAGCTGCAACCACCAATAACTATTTAAAACATTAAAAATTAATTTCTGTTATGGAACCTAAACAAATAAATGAATATACCTGGAAGATAGAGAAGCAAGGGAATATGCTTGTTCCCGCAATTATCTTTGCCTCTGAATCCCTGATGAAAAAAATCAGGGAAGACAGGACATTGCAGCAGGCAGTTAACGTTGCTACCTTACCAGGTATAATAAAGCACTCGCTTACCATGCCGGACGCCCACGAAGGATACTAATCTAGAACTATCTAATTAGCCTTATACGGGTTTCCGATTGGAGGAGTTGCTGCTTTTGATTTGGAAGAAGGAATAATCTCACCTGGCGGTGTAGGATAGAGCCTAAGAAAAATCTTGGTTCCCTAAGACGATATCAACTGCGGTGTGAGATTATTAAGAACAGATTTCACAGAGAAAGACATATCTAATAAAAGAAAACAACTCCTTGATGAAATCTTTAAAGAAGTTCCCGCAGGTGTCGGTCGTGCTGGTATCACAAAGCTTTCCAAAGAGGTTTTGTTTGATGTTTTGGAAAATGGTGCTCACTGGGCTTTGAAGAATGGTTATGGCAACAAAGATGATTTGGAAAGGTGTGAGGAGAACGGTAGAATAAAGGGGGCTGAAACCAAGGATGTTTCTTCAAACGCTATCGCTAGGGGCATGCCTCAGCTAGGAACTTTAGGTTCTGGTAACCACTTCCTAGAGTTCCAGAAGGTTGACCAGATTTATGATGAGAAGGTTGCTAAGCTTTTTGGCATAGATTCTGTTGGTCAGGTTACTGTTATGATACATTGCGGCAGTCGCGGTCTCGGCCATCAGGTTGCCTCTGATTACATTCAGAAGATGGAGTCGAAGTATGGTTTCAAGCATCTTGCTGACAGGGAGCTTGTTAATGCTCCTATCAATTCTGATTTGGGCAGGCAGTATTATTCTGCAATGTGCTGCGCAATTAACTATGCTTTCTGCAACAGGCAGATGATAGCTCATTGGGTCCGTGATGTTTTTAGGAAGATTATGGGCTCTTCTGATGGCATGGACATGGTTTATGATGTCTGCCACAACCTTGCAAAATTTGAAAAACACTTGATTGATGGGAAGAAAAAAACAGTTGTTGTAATGCGTAAAGGTGCTACTCGCTCATTCGGTCCTGACCATAATGAAATTCCTGAACTTTATAGGAGTATTGGCCAACCTGTTTTGATTCCTGGTTCAATGGGTACTGCCTCTTATCTCCTTGTTGGGACTAAAAAAGCAGAAGAAATCAGTTTCGGGAGTGCCCCTCATGGTGCAGGTCGTCTTGCTTCAAGGTCAGAGGCTTTGCGTAGATTCAGGGGTGAAGAGATAGTGAAAAAACTTCACGATAAAGGCATTGAGGTTAAAGGCAGCTCTATGAAAGGTCTTGCAGAGGAGGCTGATGAGGTCTACAAGGATATTGATGAAGTAGTAAGAGTTTCTGATCAAGTTGGTTTAGGTAGTAAGGTTGCTCGTATGGTTCCTTTAGGCGTTATGAAAGGATAATTTAAAGTATTTGATAAAGTTCTTTTTTCTTTCAGGGTGGTATTTAAATAAGTCAATGTTATACAATTTTAGAAAATTAGATTTACTATATATTTCAACTCTAAGGGGGTACTCCCCATACGAGTTTATTCCTAACTTTCTGAGACATTGCATATAGAACAATTTATCTTTATGATTTGTACTCGAAATAAAAACGATTCTTAAGCCTTCAGTTTTTCTTTTATAAACTTTACCAACCCCCCCTTCAGCAGCTGCTAAACCTCTAAGATAAGACTCTGTATAAACATTATTTGATAAAATAATCTTTCTAATACCCCTCATGATATTTATTAAAACATTAAAGAACATAGCATTATTGTATCTTATCTGTAAAATACCTTTAGGAGATTTTTTAGATAAGTATTTCTTAGAGATAGTAGTTTTTGTAAAATTATTTAAGGGTGTTCTTGTAAGATCTGACCAAAAATTTTTAAGAATCTTATCATCATTCTGACTAAAATAATTTATTTTTGAGTTAACAGTAATAGAAGCCCTCCAAGATTTTTCATTAATGAAAAAATATTTTTTGAAACTTTTCATAAGAAACTTTATTATTTTTGGTTCTGTATTTGATATTTTAAGTGACTGCCCCCTTTTTTTACTAGAAATCTTTTTATTCATCTCACCATCTAAAATCCCTATCATCTCAAAGAAGTTAGCATCCAGTTCTATTTTTTTAGGTAGAATGCAGGATCTTATCTGCCCTTCTTCGGAGCGATACCAAATACCATACTCATTATCCTTTAATCGTATTCTTAAATAGTTCTTATCAAATAATAAATTTCTACTAGTCAAATTAAGATTGTTACATTTAGATAATATTTTGATTAGGACCATACCATTAATTAGAGAATAATCAAATCTTCTACCGCTTTTCTTCCCTTTACCCCATTTTCTAGGAGTTTTATTTTTGTAGATTCTATTTTTGAAATTTTTTTCAGATTCTACTGCCCCAAAAAGGCCATGATTAACAATGTGGACTTTTGTGTGATGGGATGTAGTTACCTCTGTTGTATATTTGATAAACCTTAACTTTTTAGGAAGTGGCCAATCATCTGTCCAAACCCTTAAGGGTATAGTTTCATTTTCTATACAATACTTATGTGGCACAAACTTTTTTAAGTCCAGTATCATCAAATGCTTATGGTTTCAAAGTATATAAAGTTTGCCATATATGGGTACAACAAGTACTTTAATTTAGTGTAGATATGGCAAAAGGTTATTTTGCTTTCCTTAGGAGTGTAAAAAGGTTCTTATAAACTACAATATCGAAATATTTAATAACCCCCTCGTCATATTTTTTTGTAGAAAAAACTGGTGATTGAATGATTAAGAATTTCGCTGACTTTTTGAGTAAATTTCTCTATGGGTTGTTTAAAAAGAAAAAGACGATAAAGCTCGGAGTTTACGGACCTCCGAACTCTGGTAAGACTTCCATTGCTAACCGCATATGCCAGGACTGGCTCGGTGAGGAAATGGGTAAGGTCTCACCAATTCCTCATGAAACTAGGGAGATCAACATTAAGGAAAAGATCGAGATTAAGTCTGGCAATAAAACCTTGAGTTTTAACCTCGTTGACACCCCGGGGATAGCTACCAAGATTGACTATGAGGATTTCCTGAAGTATAAGTTGAATCCGAAGGTTGCTAAGGAGCGAGCGAAAGAAGCTACTAAGGGTGTTATTGAAGCTATTAAGTGGCTTGACGATATGGATGCTGTCATCGTTGTTCTTGACTCTACAAAGAATCCTTACTCCCAGGTTAACATTACTATTTTGGGTAACCTTGCAGCTAGGAATATTCCTGTTTTGGTTGCAGCTAACAAGGTTGATTTGAGAAAAGCGAACGTTAAGAAGGTCGAGGCAGCTTTCCCTCAGTACCAGGTTACGGGTATTTCTGCTTTGAGGGGCCATAATTTTGACGAGTTTTATAAAGCACTAGTGAGGTTGGTGAGATAATGTTGACGTTGCAGTTTGTACCTTATCAAGAACTTGAGAGTATTACTCAAGATGCTAAGATTAAGAAGTTGCTTGACATAGTTAAGGAAGAGAAAATTGTTCTGATGCAGGGAAGGTTAACCCCTGTTGAGGAATCCATGCTTATCCAGAAAACCATGGAGAGTGTTGATAGGCACTTTAGGGGCATTGAGCTTTGTACTGTTTATCCCGAGCTCAAGAAGAAGCAGAAGTTGCAGAACGGTTTTAAGAGGGTGATGTTTAAGCTTTTCATGGGTAATCGTGATGGCGTCACAATTATAGGGCCTGCTTCCATAATTAAGGAGATCAGGCGTGATCCTAATAAGGTTGAGCTCCTGACTAATTACATTCCGAAGAAATCAAGGAGGAAGTGATGCCTCACCAGTGTGTTCGTTGCGGCAAGCTTTATCCCGACGGTTCCAATGAGTTGTTGCAGGGCTGTTCTTGTGGCGGTCGTTTTTTCTTTTACATGCACAGTAAGGATATTGAGAAATCCAAGGAGCTTACCGTTGAGCTTACCCCCGAGGATAAGGAGAAGATCGAGAAGGACGTTATGGACATTGTTGGTGATACTCTTGACGAGTCCCAGCCTGTTATTCTAGATGTCGAAAGTATTCGTGTTCTTAAGCCAGGCCAGTACGAGATCGACTTGGTTGATTTGTTTAAGGGTGAGCCTTTAATCTACAAGCTTGAGGACGGTAAGTACATTATTGATTTGCTTGGTACTTTTGAGTTGTTGAAAAAGAAAAAGGAAGAGAATAGTTAAGTTTGTTTTCCGTTCATCAGACCTATTCTATAACCCTTGTGTTCTCCCACGTGACTGGATATCTGTCTTTGGATGAGCGCTGTCCATCCTATGTTCAGTATAATCAAGGATATGATTATTTGCTCGCTGTCCCAGCTCCCTCCTGCTAGTTTCCTTATTATTTGGTATATGACGTATACTGCAAATAGTAGCAAAAGTGTTTTTAGGACGGTGTCTATTTTTATTTTCATATCCCCCTCCTTATCATTAGTATTATCAATAATATTATGATTATAGCTGCTGCAAGAATTAGTAGAGTGGTAGTCCAGTCTGTTTTCATATAACTATTCAGTTATTTTTGATTTATAAGTTTTTTCTGGAATCTTCTGGAAGATTTACATTTATTATGCAGTTATCACGCTTCTTAATGCCAGCATGTACACCAATGCTAAGACTATTGCTGCAACTACAAACGGTATAATCACTGCTATTATCGCTCTTACCCTTTTCATGTTGTTTAGTGTTTCTACCGCTACTATAGTTACTATTATCCCCCATATAAGCACTATCCAGTTTAGTATGTCTCCAAGTATCGGTATTATTAGGAATAGCCAGAGCCAGCACATCACTGCTGAATGTGATAGTACCCTAAAAAGTTCTGGATACTTGTTGATTCCCCCGAACAGTCTTACGAATACCTGTAGTATTCCCACACCCAACACAAACATCACCAGGGTAAACAAAGGTGCCATCACAAGCGCTTGGTAGTAACCTTGTATTCCGTACAAGCCTGCTACCGAGAGGAATCCTGCTATTAGTAGTATTATTATCCCCATGTTTGTTGCTTTTTTGTCTTTGGCAACTGTCTTGATAGATTTTCTGTCTAGTGCAACTATCTCTATGCCATGTTTTACGTAAGCGAAAAAATTCATTTTCACCCCTCCTTTATCATATATTTTCAAGAATTAGTATTATTTAAATATTTTGAATAACTTGTTAGTGCTATATACTTATGTTTTTGAACCTTATTTATTTCTGTAGACGTAGTCGTGATGTTGAAGGTCTTCAAATTTGATCAGTCCCTTATTCTTGTCTACCTTGAATATTAAGACAAAACTTGTGTCTATGTGTGCTCTTTTGAATTCTTTCATGGTATAGCCCAAGTTCTTGTAGTGGTCAATATTTTTGCTGTTGATTACTTCGTTGATTTTGCTCAGTGTTGCCTCATATCTCACTATGTCTTTTTTATAAAGTTTCTTTAAGATTTTATTTAGTTTCTCAGTTATGTGATATTCATACATTTTCAATCTCTTTTCTCAGCTCTTCTATGTTAGAAAACTTCTTTGATTTTCCCCTGTCCACCTTTAGCAGTTCTTTTTTGTATTCGGGCCTTAGCTGCGGTTCGAGAAAGCTTTCTTCGAATTTGTTTATGACCAGCTTAATAGCCTCGGACTTGTTTTTGAGTCCGAATTTGCCTTTCACTATGTTCAGTACCCTATCCTCATGTTCATCCATGTGTATTATGGCCTGTACCATTTTTACCTCCTATAATGATTTATAATAAAATATAATAAAACATTATATAAACCTTTTGTTTTTCAGTAAAAGAAAGTTTTGAATAACTTGTTAGTGCTATATGCTTATTTTTTGTATTTCTATTTCTCCGAATGGTTTTTCCTGTACCATGTTTATTTTTCCCTGAGTGTCTAGGTGCAGCAGCGGTATTAGTGTTAGTATTTTGTCTTCTTTTCTCTCGCTGGGTATTAGTTTTGTGAATGTTATAGCCTCTTTCTTTTGGAAGAAGTTCAGTATCTTGTCATATATGTCCTTTATTCGTTTTGATATTGCTACTTTCTTTTCCGGTATTTTTGGCATGTCATAGCTTTGTTCTTCCCGGATTTTTCTTATTATTCTTCTCTGGTTCACTTCCAGTGCTTTTTGCAGGGCATTCATCAAGTCTTGCAGGTTTACTTTTCTTTTTCTTGTTTGCGGCGTCTTTATCGTCAGTTTTGGCAGCTCGTCCTTGCCAAGTCTTGTAGGTTCTTCAAGATCTCCCAAGCTTAGTTCTTCTCCTCCTGTGTTGAACAAGTAGCTATCAAATCCTGCTATGTCCTCGTCCATTAGTTTGTGTGATTTTATTTTTAGCAGTATTGCTGATGCTAGCAACACTTTTCCGGATATGAAGAAGTTCATTTCCTGCAGCTTGTTTACCGTTTCTATGTACCTCTGAGTTAATATTGATATATCTATGTCCCACAGGTCCATCTGTTCTGTCCTTATCAGGTCGTAGATGATGGTCTGCCACGTGATTTCGTCTTGCTGTACCAGCATCTCAAATAGCCTGTCTTGCATGTTCCCCTTTCTGTTTTTTTAATTTATTAACCTTGCTATGCTTCAACATACCCTTGTTACCATAAAAATTTCGTAGAGGTCAACTTTACGAGAACTTAGTTTTCTATCTCTTGTCTTTGAATACTGTGTAGCCGCAGCTTCCGCAGGTTTGCCTGTTTTTGTGTTCTGCTAGGAACACTCCTGCCCCGCACCTCGGGCATACTGCTGCTCTCTCTACGCTATCTCCGCTTACTTTGTATTTTGAGTATTTCTTGCTTGGTTTTTTGTTTTTTACGTCTTTCTTAGGCATTTTTATTCCTTCGTCTTTTCTTGTTTTGCTTTTTTCTTTTTTGCCTTCTTTTTTATTTCTTCTATTCTCTTTAAGTCATCAGGGTTTTTGTATATGTGTCCTATTACTTTTGCCTTTCCCACCCCATATTTCTGGTATATGTGCCTTATCGCTATGTTTTCTTCTCCTGTTTTTAGTTTTTCTGCTATCGATTTTTTTATTTCTGCTTCTGACGGCGTTTTGCTTTTTTCGTTGTCTATTTCGAAGCTTATTCTTCTCCTCATAAGCAGGGGTACTTCTTTTTCTTCTATAAGCGTTAGTTTCATCTTATTTTTATTACGTATTCTCCCGGTTGTGTGATGTTTATTTTTTTGGCTATGTCTGACTTGTTTGCATCTAACACATTTATTCTTCCCTGCCAGCTTTCAGTGAATTCAGTCCCCTTGCAAATTGGGCACTCATTTCCCTTCACAAATATCTTGCATTTTCTGCATACTTTTCTTGTCATCTTACTTCTTTCCTTTCTCCTTTCCTTTCTTTGGTTGTTGTTTTTCTTGTCTATCTTTTTTCTTCAGGTCTTCTTCTATCCATTTTAGGTTTCCTAATGATGGTTGTCTCATGGTCAGTCCTATTTTCGGATTTGTTGGTTCTTTATAACTTATTGCTATTATCCTTGCTTTGCATTGATCGCCAACCTTCAGCACCCTTTTCGTTTCCTTTCCTGTCAGCACGTTTGATTTGCTGAAGCTTACGAAGTCGTCCATGGTTTGGCTTACGTGTATCATCCCATCGATTGGTCCTATTTCTATGAATGCTCCGAAGTCTGTTATGTCTGTTATTTTGCCAAAAACCACCTCTTGTAGTTCTGGTCTGAACGTTATTAACTTAAATGTTGTTTCGTAGTAGGCTGCGCCGTCTCCCGGAACTATCACTCCTTCTCCTATCTCTCCCACTTCCGACACGCCTACCACTATCCCCAGATCTTTTGACACGTAATTTTCATATTCCTGGTTTAGTCTTTTTAGTACTGCTTCTTTGGTGTCTTCTTTGAAAGATGTCGGCGGTACTCTTACGTGGCCCTTTACTTCTATCTCGTAGAACATTTTATTTGATAATGCTTTTATCAGCTTTTTAAACCTTTCGTTTGACCCCTT
>CAYSAF010000034.1:0-8275 GCA_964428965.1 Candidatus Woesearchaeota archaeon | reverse complement strand
ACAGGGACCAAGGTGCTTCAAGCATGGGTATAGTACCCTACTCTTTTGTATATGGAAATGTTGTCCCGTTATTGTTATTCGCCAAGGGAGAGAAGGAAGGCGGGTTTAAGATATATGCTAGACAGGGAAAAACAGATGCTCAAACGATAATACAATGGGTTAAGGAAGTATATGCAGGTAATGTAAAACCCCAAGAGCCGGTAGACCTGGAAAAGCTAAGAGAAGAGATGGAAGTGTCTAAAGAAGAAACACTGTTCTGCAAGGATTCCTGTCCTTTGGAGGGAAAATGTTATCCTTTCGGCTATAGGAAGAAAGGAATGTTCTGTTATGATGAAGGAATGTTTAAAGAACAGTTAAAAGCAGAAGAGACTTGTGATAATAATTTTGAATGCTCCTCAAACGTATGTATTGATAGTAGGTGTGTCAGTGCTGGTGTGATGCGAAAGTTCTTTGAATGGTTTAAAAGCATATTCGGATAAAACCACCTAATCTACTTTACTCAATCCCTCAATAATAGGTCATAGCTCTATTTTTATGTAATAAACTCTGCACTCATCAGAACTTGTTGTGAACACTTCAGCCACATTAATCTAGCTAATCTGGAATAATAATACTTATATACCCTGTATTACATATGTAATACAATGACAATGCCCGTAAACCAAGTTAGGCTGCCTAAAGGGATTATAAAAGAAATGAATAGTTTGGTAAACAAAGGATTTTACGCAAATAAATCTGAAGTCATAAGGGATGCAGTAAGGATACTGTTATTAAAAAGACATATAGGATCTATCCCAAATACTGGTAACTCAGTAGAAGATATCAGGGCTATAAGAAAAAAACTCTCAAAAGAGAAATTTGATCTAAAGGAGATCAATAAATTAGGGAAAAAGTAAATTTTCTGGTTTTTCTATGTGTATGTATTTCCTTCCAAACCTTATCAAATTAAAAACTCCCGGTTTAAATTTAAGATTTTTAGGATTCATTTGCTTTTTGCATACTCTTCAAAAAGCCGGTTCATATCCGAGAATAGCATGTTGTACCTGTTAATCTGGGTTACCATCAACTTTTCATCTGATAAAGAAAAGCTTCGTGATTCGGTGAATCTTCTGAATTGGTCTGCAAAACCATCAAGTTTTCCTGCGGCATACAAAAGGGGTGTGCTTAGCCAGTAGGGCTTGAAGAATTCAAAGGTATCTATGTATGCATTACTCTCGATTAGGAAATCTAACACTTGACTGTCTACCTTGGCATAATTTTTGTAGTTTATTACCGGTTCTCTTCCTAGCTCCAGGCCTCTTGCTATGTCTCTTGCGTGGAAGCATTCGTGTTTGTATACCACCCATAACTTGTCATCTGGTTTTATCTCCAGGGGCTTTCCACCTATGGTCCTTTCTTCTTTTTCAAAGGCTTGCTTGAAGAAGTATATCTCAGATTTTTCCCCTCTACCGAGAAAAGGCATGTAGTTGAGTACCAAAGCAGGGTCATCTTTTATTTGAGCCTTTATGCTTTCTTCCAAGCCCTTTTTTACCATATCATCAAGCATTTTTCTTGTTGCCCTTTCATTCAAGAACTCCTTTGTGATTTTCCTAGCGTACCCTTGCTCTTCGTATGCTTGTTGCAGGACTTCTACGAGCCATTGCCATTTTCTTTCATCTTTGAATATGCTGTCTGCATATTTTTGTGGGAATCTTTTTATTAGTGATTTGTCATGGTCATAGTACACTTTCTTTACATATCCCGAGTATTGTTTTTCTGCTAACCATTCTATCGCTGTTTGTCTTTCACGGATTATTTTTTCCTCTGGATTCTCTCTGAGTAGGAAGTAAAGCCCTGAAGATGCTACTGCAGCTGTCAGAATCCCAGCGAGCATCCTCCTTCTTGTTATCTGAATCCCTTCTTCCTTTCTTTTTGATTTTTTGGTTGACATTTTTCCTTTTAATTTCCCGAAAACCCCTTATTCTGGAATTGCCAGCCTTTTTATAAATCTTACTAAGCTTTTTCCGATACCTTTTAAAACTTGTTTCTTATCCCTTTTTTTATGGAGTACATGTTCATCCTCGGCAGGGATTCTGAACTTTCTTTGCTTGAGATAGTATCCTATTTTAAAAACAACAATATAAACTATCATTCAGTCAAGCGTTTTGGTGAGGCTGCTATCTTTTCCCTCCCAGAACTTGATTTCAAAACTATGATCACAAAACTTGGCGGCACTGTCAAGATTGGCGTTGTCACAGACCTTGATGAGCTGTATTTTGACAGCAATAGGGTCAAGTATGCCATAAGCGTCTACGGCAACTCTGATGCCTCTGATGCTAAGAAAGGAATAAAGAAACGATTTAAGGAGCAGCATGTTCGTGCTTTTGCAAAGAAGCCCAAGCAGGGCAAGGCAGTTGCCCCCTCTGATGTTGTCAGGCATGACTTGATAGATAACGGTTATGAGTTTCTTGTTGCTGACAACTTCGTTGCCAGAACCATTGCTGTTTTCGACCCCGCTGAACATGAAACACGTGATGAGAAAAGGCCTGAGAAGGATTACCTGAGAACTGTCTCAATTAGGGTTGCCAAGATCCTTATTAACTTGAGCCAGCCTAAGAATACCTTGCTCGACCCCTTTTGCGGTTACGGAACGATACTTCAGGAAGCCTTGCTCATGAACGTAGATGTTTTTGGCATAGACTCTGACGCAAAGGCTGTTGCTGGTTGCAAGAAAAACCTGATCTGGCTCCAGAACAGTTACAAGTTCAATGCTAAGTGGCGCGTTTTCAATAACGACGCAAGGAACGCTAGCAGAATACTAACGAGTGTTGATTCCGTCGCCACAGAACCCTACCTGGGTCCTTACCTAAAAAAGATCCCTTCCAAGGATGAGGCCTTGAGAATAGTCGCTGAGCTCGAGCCTCTTTATTCTGAGGTTTTAAAAGACTTGAGAAAGGTGGTGAAAGGGAAAATTGCCATAGTTGTTCCCAGATTTAGGACTAAGGCAAACCAAGTTATTTCTCTGCCTTTTGAAAAAATTGTAAGGGAGTCTGGTTTTAAGCCCCTTAACTTTGAAGAGGTTAAGCTTCCTGTTTTGTACCTTACAGGCAAGATTGAGCGTGAGATTTGGGTTTTGGAATAATATACGTTTATTTTTATTGACTCTTCCTACCCTTTATTTTTTTAAACTCCTAATATGATATTCACTACTGTCTGCACATCCAAAACATTTACAGAACCGTCCTTATTCACATCAGCACTGCTACCATAATCCTGCACAGCCAAGATGTGGTTAACACAGGCCTGCACATCCAAGACATCTACTTTGCTATCCTGGTTTACATCGCCGGTTAGAGTCGCGCCGGAAACATATTCATACGCACCGATATCATAAGCAACACCTTGGGGACGGGAGACACCGGCGTAATCTGTTGAGGGAGCGCCGGCGGAGAAGCCCTTGTCAATGGCAGGAGAGCCAGGCTTGAGGTGGAAGTCCAGCCCTTGGGCATTGGCGAAAAGCGGGTCAGCGTTTATGGAGTTTGTCTGGGTGTATGAGCTGCCTCCTGCGCTATCGTAGATAGCAGTTTTGCCAGAGGAGGAATAGAAAAGGTTGTTGCGGACAATGTTGCCGCCGCCGGCTTGATTGAAATTGATTCCCTGTATTCCCTCCAAATAATTCACGCTATTCTCATATAGCACATTGTTTTGAATCGCGGTATTGATGGCATCTGGCAACCAGATGACAATCCCGGCACGGTTCCAGTTAAACGCGATTATGTTGTTGCTGATGAGGAAGTTTTGAGCACCGGCATATTCTGATGAGGCATGCCTCGCGGGGTCGTATGGGTAGCCAGCGACCTGAATACCGTAGGCCGCATTTGAATAAACTAAGTTATTAGTAATGGTAAAATCTGTACCGCTCAGATACATACCATGGTTTTTATTGTCACCTGGGTTTTGTTGAAGTATCGGAAGACCATTCCGACTGACAATGTTTCCATCAATAGTCACCCGAATGCCATTACCAAGAATCCCCTGCACGGCATTGTTATGGATATAGTTGCGGCGGATGATCACATCGTGGGCGTTGTAAAACTTAATACCGTCATAGCCCCTCGTGACTTCAAGTCCCTCAATGACAATCCAGCCGATGGGATGGACATATCCCTCCGCGGCCACCAGCGTAAGGCGACGGACCGGACCGTTTTCGTCCGAAAGACCGAAATCGAGAACCGGATGTTCACCAGGATAATTTTTAAGGGTGATAGGATTGCCCGATGTGCCAGAGTATTGCATTTGTACATTATCTTGGTAGGTGCCTGAACGGACGAGGATAGTATCTCCCGCATGAACAACATCAGCCGCTTTTTGGATCGTTCGGAATGGCTGGGATATGGTGCCTGGGTTGGCATCGTTTCCTGTGGTTGCCACATAATAAGTAGCAGCCAAAGAAACTCTAGCAAAAAATAAAGCTGCAAATAAGACCGTTATCAAAACAATGGTTTTTTTCATTTTTATACTCCAAGTATAATATTCACTATCGCCTGCACATCTAAAACATTCACCACACCATCTTGGTTTATATCAGCCCTGGTTCCGTAAGTCTGTATGCCTAAGATATGGTTTACACAGGCCTGGACATCTAAGATATCTACGCTACCGTCTTGGTTTACATCTCCTTTGAGTGGTAAATGACCTGATACATATTCGTAGGCTCCGATGTCATAGCCTGCTCCTTGCGGACGGGATATCCCACCAAGATCGGTTGATGGCGCTCCTGTGGAAACACCTTTATCAATTGCCGGACTTCCTTCAGCTAGGTGATAGTCTCCGGTGCCATCAGGTTTGTAGTTTACTAGTTTTGGATCGGCGTTAATAGAGCTGGATTGGGAGCCGGTAGAGAGGCGCCAATTGGTGCCACTGTTATAGACTAGGTTATTAAGATAGCGATTGTTGGCGCCGGTTCTGCCGCTCTCTATTATTCCGTACTGCCCACCGTCAATGACAATGTTGTTTGAAACAATCATATTGTCAGCAGTAACGCCACCCGGAGAGTCGCCGGCGCCAACGATAATACCACACGAATTTGTCTTGAAGACAAGATTGTTGGAAATTGTAATATCGGTTGCCGCATGCCACAAATGAATACCACAAGCCTCAACTCTGTAAACAATGTTATTCTGCACAACTCCGCCTTTTTGCGCCTGATAAAGCCCGTGAACAAGCCAACTTGTTCCTGCTAGATTTCCGATATCGTGGACGAGATTTCCGATCATATCAGCATTTGATCCGTAGTAGCCGCCAGCAGCGCTATCAATTCCTGCTCCGCCATTACTGCCATAACCAGACGCAGGGATATGATGGACATGATTATTCAGGAGACGAACATATGACCCCACATTATAAATACCAATTTGAGCATTTCCGCTTGAGGTTACTTCGAAACCGTCAATATCAACATAGTTGCCCTCGTTATACCATACGAATCGGGCACTTCCCCCATCTATTTTAGCACCCCACTTTGCAGATGAAACATAACGGATGCGGGCTGAGGCAGTTCCGCTTCGCGAGGAAGAAACTGAACCATAGGTTCCTGGATTAACATAAACTGTGTCACCCGCGCTTACGGTGTTGGCTGCTTTCTGAAGTGTCCGCCAAGGCGCAGAAAGTGTTCCAGGATTAGCGTCATTTCCATTTGTGGCAACATAATAAGTGGCAGCCAAAGAAGCTCTGGCGAAAAACAAAACGCCGAAAAAGATTATCAAAAAAACTACTGCGATTTTAATTTTTGAATTGTATTTCTTCATTTTCTCTACACTCCCAAAATAATATTCACTACTGCCTGCACATCTAAGACATTTACCGAGCCATCCTGATTTACATCTGCACTTAACTTTCGTAGTTAAAACCATTTAGGTAAAACTCATATAATGTTCTTTTACAATACCACTTTATAATTCTATAAGGTAATACATGCCTCATTTTTTAACAAATAAAGTCATCTATTTTTGTATCATTATTTGTTTTTTAAAATCTGCTTTATTGCCTCTTCTTTCCAGCCTGCTTTCTTAGCAGCTTCTATGACCTGTTTTTTCGTGTATCCCTGTTTTATTTTTTCTTTGCAGAAATTAGCCATTTTTGTTTCTGTTGCTGTTTTTTGATAAGCAGTTCTGAGTGACTTTTTTATAAAGAATTTTGCCAGAATAAACACTGATGCAAGTATTATTATGAACACCATGGTTAATAAGGGGTAGTACAAATTTATTTTAACAGGTGGTTCTTCTTCTGTTTGCGGTGGGGCCTCTTCTGTTATTACCCCCTCTTCCTCTTCTTCTGTCACGGCTGTCTCCTTTTCTGTTCCTATGGCAAAGTAAGACAGTCCTGAGGTTTCAGCTTCATAGTAGTGATAGTTGCTGTCCGAACTGGTTCTCACCGTAAATAAGCTTTCCCACCGTGTTGTGTATCTCCTAAGTTTTATCTCGTAGGGTGAGACTTTGTTTTGAAGTATCCACTCTTTAGGTACTGAAAAGCTTATCAAAACTCTTTCGTAGTCTTCCTGTTTCAGGTCTGTTGTGATTTCTATGTACGAGTATGTTTTTCCTTCAAGCAGGGGGATATTTCGCGGTTTCTGTGTGAGTTTTTCTACTGTTATTGACTTGCTTCCCACTTTTTTTGTGAATTGCACTGTAATGCTTTTTATGTCTATATTTTTTATGTACTGGAATTTTTTTAGTTCTCCTTGTTTTACTCCTATTGTAGTTACTGTTTCTTTTAAGCCGCTGGTGGTTGCTCCTCTTATACTACTGCTCCCCCCTCCAGAGCTGGGGGTCCCTCCGGGAGTTATTTCTTCTGATTCTTGTCCTATGCTGTACTCGCTGAATCCCGGTACTGTAAATGTTACTGTAAGGGTGTCGGCAACTGCGCTTCCTTCATCTGTAACCTTTATTACACATATGTCATTGTCTGTGTTGGTTGTGTATTGTGTTGGTTGGGTGAATGTGTAGCTGTATGTCTGTCCCGGTTGTAGTACTGTATTGAACAGTTGCGAGTTTATCGTGTGTTGGTTGTTTCCTTTGTTGACCCATGTTATAGTTGTCTTTGGTCTTATCGTTATTGTTTGCGGCGTGAGTTGTTGTTCTGTTATTGTTATGTTTATGCTTCTTTCTACGGTTTCAATCGTGCATTGGTTGCATCTTACGCCATCTTTCTTGATGTATAGCTTGTTTTGTGGTGTGACTATGAGTTCCGGGTTTGTTTCTTTTGTTACAGTTATTGTTAGCCTTGCTGGGGTGTTAGTGAATTGCGGGGTTTCTTCTGTCTTTATTTTGATTAGGTTTGGCCCAAATTTGAATACTTTTTCAAAGTCAAGTAAGTTATATGTTAGGGTTAGTAGGTTTGTTTCTTGTAAGAATTGTATTAGGTTTTTGGTGGTTTTGTGGGTTAAGCTTAATCCAGGAGGTACGTGTGTTGGGTCCAGGTTTTCATCATTGAGGTCTGTGTTAAATTCTATGTCAGGGTAATTCTTTTCTTGCGAGGGGCAGCCGTTATTTTTTACAATTATTCCTTTAGGTGTGCCTGGGCATTTATCTTTTGCATCCATGACTCCGTCTTGGTCTGAGTCTGTTCCCGGTTGTGTGGCAGTTATTGTTGTTCTTGCTTCTGCTTTGTAAACCCCTCTTTCTGCTATCACTTTAGCTGTGTAAATCCCTGTTGTGTTATATGCGCATGCTTTGTTTACTGTTCTCGTGGGTTGAGGTGTTGTGTATTGTGCTATGTAATCAGGCGTTATATCTGTGCTTGTATCTTGCCTGTTACAGTAGAACGTGTAAGTTATGGTTCCTGTTGCTGTTCCAGCTGTGCTTGCTGAGAGATCTATTGTTAGGGGTATGTCCCCCTGAGATGGCTCTGCTATTAACGTTACTGTTAGCATTGGTAGAGCTTGTGTAGTCGCGCTAGCAATACTTGACTGACTTCCGTTGTTTACTGCAGCATCATAAGCAGAAACAGCATAACGATAAGCTGTTGAAGCAGTAAGACCGGTATCAGAGTAGCTCGTACCAGTTGATGTTGCTACCTGCGTTGTTGGTGTACAGCTTGAACCTTGACACCTGTAAATCCTGTATCCAGTTACCCCAACATTATCAGTCGAAGCAGTCCAAGCAAGATTAATCTGCGAAGAAGAAACGGCAGTAGCTGCAAGATTAGTCGGAGTTGAAGGAGGTGTCGTATCACCAGCTTGAGTTATGGTAATCTGACCATTACTCAACGTTAAAGGAACAGAACCCGCTTGAGGATT
>CAYSAF010000033.1:0-8339 GCA_964428965.1 Candidatus Woesearchaeota archaeon | reverse complement strand
CCTATTGCAGTAAAGTATTTAAATACAAAAACATCCTGTATGATGATTAAAAAAAAGAGGATTCGTGATTTATTGAAAAAGATGAAAAAAAGTGTGGTCTTAATAGTAGTTTTATTTGCAGCTTTATTCTTTGCTAAAACCTCTTGGGCAGATACTCATACAGCGGCTTCTTGCTCAGCTGCTGATGTGACCACTGCAATTACGGCTGCGTCCACTGGTGATACTGTCGCTGTTCCCGCAGGTAGCTGTTCTTGGAGTAGTGGTTTATCGATTACTAAAGGCATTACGCTTCAAGGTGCTGGAATTGGTAATACAGTAATTACTTATGGTGGTTCAGCCGCATCAATGGTTTATTACAATCCAACAACTCCGTCCCTCAATAACCCCTTTCGTTTAACAGGGTTTACTCTTGATTGTAACAATGTTGCCGGAACATATGGGGTTCAAATTCGACAAAATTCTGATACTACAAATATAATTTCTAACATACGCATAGATAATAATAGGATTACCAAATGCAAAGAAGGAATAAAATTTTTGGGAATGATTTATGGATTAGTGGATAATAATCAATTTGCCAATAATGAAATGGAGTTTGAAGTTTTAGGATTAGATACTTACTCCTGGGTAGATCCCTTAGAAATTGGTTCATCCAAATATATATATGTCGAAACAAATACATTTACAGGTTCATATGGTTATTTCTTTTTATCGGGGCAAGGTGCAAGATGGGTCTTTCGTTACAACAATGTTGATCTGGCTAACTGTGCATACAGCATACTTGATGCTCATGGAAATTTGGTTTACGAGTACCCTGCTTGTAATTGGCTGAATAATAATAGAGGAATTGTTGGCCATGAAATTTATGAAAATACATTCACAAATCTTAATCGTGGCGCTGCAAAACTTCATGATCTCCGAGGCGGAACTGGTATTGTTTTTAATAATGCTGTAACAGGAACAAACACCGGATGTAATAATATTATTAATATAAGAGAAGAAGATGACAATAGTATTGGGCCCTGTTATCCAGTCAAAACTACCTATCCAGGCTATGATCCGGTTAAAGATACCTACATTTGGGGCAATACGCAAAATTCAAACCGCCATTGTTTGGCTAATTCGGATTCTGCCCTCATGATAATTGAGCAGCAAGATTATTGGGCAGATACACAGGTTTGGGGAACCACTCCAACGACCTATTGGACTACTGGTCTATCAAGTAGTCGTGGAAGCACCTGCACAAGTGATAATGTTTACTGGGAAACTGATACACGGAAACTCTACAGGTGTGTTGGGACTAATAATTGGAGATTTATCTATACTCCTTATACCTATCCCCACCCCTTGCGAGGTGAAGGAGGACCTGCTGACAAAACACCGCCAACCATCCCCACTAATCTTCAAGCAACAGCAATTTCATCTTCGCAAATTAATCTTGCATGGACTGTTTCAACAGATCCTGCTCCAAGCTCAGGGTTAGCTGGCTACAGAATTTATCGTTGCCAAGGTGCAGGATGCACACCATCAACTGAAATTGCTACTTCAACACCTAACTCATATTCTAATACTGGTCTTTCACCCTCGACTACTTATGTTTACAGAGTTGCAGCTTATGATGCAACAGGGAATCCCTCAAATCAATCAACTTCAGCAAGTGCAACTACCCAGCCATCAACTACACTTAAAGGCGATGTTAATCAGGATGGTTCTGTGAATGTTTTGGATGTTCAGGCTTGTGTGAATGATATCTTGGGTGTGCAGGATTATGGTAGTAGTGCTGATGCGAATAAGGATGGCAAGGTAGATATCTTGGATGTGCAAGGTGTGGTGAATATTATCTTGGGATTGTAGTATGTCAATAATCACGAAAAAAGATATGCACTTAGATTTAACGTTGCAGATAAAATAGATAAGAGAGGGCGGTTGTGGATGAAGCAGGAACTACACTTAGCAATTCCTGAGTTGCATCAAGTTTGTCCTCGATTTCAGTCGTGGAGGATATCACTTAGAAACTTTATTTAACATCATAGCAATCTTTAAAAACTATTTATCTTTCTTGAAAAGCCATGTCTTACAGCATTTATTTTGTTAACAAGAATAATTTATACCTGCAAGTTGGTTTTGAGAGTAGTAGGCAGAGCAAGAAGATGCTTGAGGAGATAGCTAACTGTCTTCCTGACGGTTCTTCTGCTTACGGCGAGATTATTTTCAGGAACGAGCACGTTGAGAAAATCACCTGTTACGAGATTAATTATGATAAGAGGGCCATTCTGAAGTATAAGGGTTCAAAAAAGAAGTTCCTCAAAGGTTAATGGCACATCGGTTTTGTTTTCTATAACTTTTTAACCAGGCTTCCCTTGAAAGTCCTTCCTGCTTCTTTTGCTTTTTCCTCAATTTTTCTAGCATACTTTGTTCCGAAGAGTTTTATTGCCGGGAATTTTGTTATTGCGTTGGCTCCTGCTCTTAATAATAAGTCAATTTCATCAAGTTTGTCTACCCAGCTTCCTGCTATTATTTCTATCTTGGGGAACTTTATTCTTGTTTCTGCTATCCACCTTGCATAGTATTCGCTTTCCGGTCCTTTTTTGTATATAGTTCCCTTATGCGGGTTTAGTCTGTAGAACGTTATCCTTTCTATTTTATATTTTTTGATGAATTTGTGTAATTTCTCGATGTCTTTTTCACTTTCCCCCAACCCTATTATTATTGTTATCCCTTTTTTCAGTCCTAACTCGTCTGCTTCTTTCAGCATTTTTTCTATTTCTTTTAGTGGCTTGCTCGGGCATGCCTCTCTTCTTATATTTTCGTTCACGCTTTCTACTGCTCCTGTAACTCCTTCTGTGTATGGCCTGAATTTTTTCATCTCTTCCTTGGCTAACATTCCTATGTTTAGCCATTGTTTCTGTCCTGTTTTTTCGTAAATCTTTTTTGTTATCTCCACTAATTCATCGATGTCATAGCTCTCATATCCACCTGATAAAAACTCGACATTCCACCCCTGTCTCTTGCATATTTCTGCTTCTTTCAGTATTCCTTCTATTTTTCTTTTCGCAAGTTTTGGGTTTTTTATTCTAGGTTTTTGTATGCTCATGTAGCAGAATTTGCAGTCTCCTTTGCTGCAGTACCATGATAGGAATATGGCTCTTTCAAACCAGGTTTCTGGCTTGAAGTTCTCTAAGAAAACTTTGTTTGCTTTTTCTATCAAGTCCATAATCTTCTCCTACCAACAAAATTTATAAACTTTCCTTGTTATGTTTATTCTATGCGTGTTTTGTTGGAAAAGGAGGCTGAGGATTTTCTTGCTAGGAACAGGCTTAACGTTACCCCCCATGCTGTCGGAAAAAATGAAAAAGAGGTTATTTCCAAGGCAAAGAAGATTGGTTTTCCCGTCGTTCTTAAGGTGATATCTTCAAAAATTGTTCACAAGACCGAGAAGGGTGCTGTTAAGGTGGATATAAGGAATGAAAAAGAGTTAAAAAAGGCTTATCATGATATGAAAAAAATTAGAGGTGAGGGTTTTCTTGTTCAGAAATTTATTCCAGGTGAATGGTTTTTGGTTGGCTTGAAGAGGGATCCCAGTTTTGGTCACGTTCTTGCTTTCGGCACTGGCGGCATTTACACCGAGGTTTTGAAGGATGTTTCCTTTAGGATCTGTCCTCTTTCTCTGAAGGATCTTAATTCAATGTTGGAGGAGACAAAAGCTTTTGAGGTTCTTTCCGGTGCTCGCGGTCATAAGTATAATTTGAATGCGGTTAAGGGTTTGTTGTTAAAGGTTTCTAAACTGCCAAAGAAGCATCCTGAGATTTTGGAGCTTGACATTAATCCTTTGGTTGTTAACAGTAAGCAAGCTGTTATCGTTGATGCAAGGGTTGTTCTTGAATAGCTTTTCTTAGTTGCTCTATGAACTTTGGGAAGTCTTCTTTTTTTACGTTTCCCCCGCATGCAAACTCATGGCCCCCTCCGTACCCCTCTACCCCTACCAGCGCCTTTTTTAGTGGTTCGTCTATCCTTTTTTGTTTGCTTCTCAGACCCATTCTTATCTCTCCGTCTTTTTCTCTTCCAACAACTATCACTTTATCAGGGTGTTTGTAGGACAGTTCGTTGCTAAGCTCCTGTGTGAGGCTTATTTTTTGGCTTGGGTACGTGAATATTAAAAAGTTGTCCTTGTCAACTTGTCTTTCTGCTTTTGCCAGTAACTCATCATATTCTTTTTCTATCTTTTCCACCTTTTTCATCACGTATCTTGCTCTCGCTGTTTCCTTATTGAGCAGTTCGTATGGGTTTTCTATTTTTGTTAATATGTTTATGCATTTTTTTACTTCTGAAGTCTTTCCCTTCAGAATGAAATTGTATATCCTTACTAGTTTTTTTATCTGTGTCTCGTAAGCTATCCTCCCTATTTCTCTTTCTTCCCCTATAAGGTCAGGGTATTTTTTCCTGAATTCCTCTAAGAAGGGTGGTATTGCGTAATCGCCTATGTCAGCTATGAAAGCTATCCATATCTGCCCGCCTATGATTTCGTAAACGATTGATGATGTCGGTATGTATACGTTGGCTTCTCTTATTCTCGGGTTTACGTAATATTTTACTCCCCCTCTCTCGACTGGTGTGTGGTGGTCTATCCATATTATGGGCACGTTTACCTTGTCTATGAAGTCCTGGCTTATAATCGGTTTGTCAAGCACTACAACTAAGTCTGGGTTGTACTCTTCGATTTTTCTTAAGTACTCAACATCCAGTGTTGGCGTGCTCTTTATAACCACCCCCTTTCCTCTCTCGTATTTCTGATAGAATAAGATATAGGCACATAACCCGTCTATGTCATCGTCGAAGAAATACAGCGGATTATCAGACTTCTCAATGGTTTCCCTTACTTCTCTGATTTGTTTTTCGGATAGCATTATTTTCTGAAAGTTTCATCCAGCTCTACTGCCTTGTAGACTTCGTCTATCTTTTCGTCTGACCATCCGACCTTTTTAAGTTTTTCCCTTATCTTTTCTATGGTTTCTCCTCTTTTTAGGTTGTTTTCTATGTAGTGTTTTAGAAGTATCTCATTTACTCTACTCTTTTTAGGGTCCAGTCTATGTAGCACTTCTTTCTTCTCTATCGTTGGTTGTGTTTCTTCTCTTGGTTTAACTGCTATTTTTACGTTTGTTGTATCCCCTGTGTATTCTGGTTTCCATCCCCCAAATAGTGCTCTTTTTTTGTACAATCTGTATGTCAGTATGGTTGCTGCAGCAAATATTATGAATCCCCCTCCCACTATAAGCATCAGCTTTAGGTTCGATGTTTTTACTTCTTTTGTGCATACGTCGTTCTTGCATTCGTATCCTAGATCGCATGGTACGTCTTCGGGGCATGTTGCGCATGTCTCTCCCACATTTACCTGGCCGTTTCCGCAAACATCCACCGGCTCTTGTGCCGTCTGATTTACTTCTGGTTGTTGTGGTGTTGTTCCCGCTACTCTCTGTACTTTTACTGTCCAGTTTTCTGAGTCTGAGAATTCTCCGTCGCTTACAGTTGCCAGTATTTCATATGTTCCTTCTGATATTCCCAGGAAGGTGTAGTTTTGTTTGCCCCTTGATGCGATTTGTTCGTCCACATTTATGAACCATTTTATGGTTAGATCATCCAAGTCTTGGTCTTCTGGTTCTATGGTGAATTTTTGTGAGCTTCCCACTGTAAGTACTGGGTTCATGAGTGGTGACCTTGTTCTTATTTGCGGTGCGTGGTTTACTTTTTCTCCAGCTTTTACGGTTAAAGTTACCTCATTGCTGTCCAAGCTGCCCCCCTGTCCGTCGTATGCCTTGAATATCACCCTTTCTATTCCCTTCCAGTCTGTTTCAGGTATTAGTATGGCTTCTGCTGTTGAGTTGTCTATGGTTATGTTTATATGGTGCGTTGTTCCTGATGAAAAAATCACTCTGTATGTTAAGGTGTCTCCTTCATAGTCAGCAAAGTAATCGTCAAGTTCTACTCTCTCTTCTTCGTTTTGCGTCCACGTTACGTTCCCCATGTATTCTGTTTTGTTGTAAGGAGGCCTGTTCGCATGGGTTACGTTTATGTCTGCCGACGTGCTGTTTGTTACCCCTTTTCCATCGTTTGCTGTGAAAGTTACGCTTCCTGTTCCGTGCCAGTTTTGCGGTGTTAGCGTTGCTGTTGCCCCTGCTATTGATATTGTTACGCTAGCTGTGGTGGTTCCTGAGTAAGTTAATGTGTCTCCATCTGGGTCTGTGAAGTAGTCGCTAAGGATTAGCGTTTTTGGTTCTGTTTCAGGCCAAGTCTGTGTCGGTATTGCTGTCCAGACTGGTGCGTTGTTTGTCGGTACGCTCACCGTGAACGTGTTGTTTGCTGTTGCAAGAAAAGTGTCTGTGCTGTTTGATGCCTCGCAGTTCCATTCGTAGTTTCCGTTTGGTACGTTTGGTATGCTAAACGTGTACTCCGTGCCGCTTGTCGGTGAGGTGGTTGTTTCATTCGCCTTGAATGTTCCGTCTATGTTGTGCCACAACGTCAGGCTTGATAGCGTCTCTCCTGTGTCTGCTGTTGCTGTGCATCCGAAGTTTATCGTGCTTGTTGTTTGTGTCCCTGTTGGTCCGCCCAATGTCACGGTCATCGCGCCAACGCTTCCTAGCATTGCGAGTAGAATTAACAGTAATACTACATGTAACCCCTTTTTCATATAACTTATTGTTATTTGCTTCTTTAAATATTTTTTGAAAAGGATATTTTATAAAGATGATTCCTTATCTGGAGGATGTGATAAAAGCCTTTATTTTTGATTTGGGTGGTATTGTTGTTCCTGAAAAAGGTGATGTGATAAAAGAGAAAGTTTCCAACTACCTGGGTATAACTAAACCCGAGCTAATCAGGCTTGAAGGCAAGCTTAAACTGAAAGTAGAAAATGGACAAATTACACTTCTTGAGATGTATTCCAGAATCACCAGGGAATTAAGGAAAGAAATAAATCCGAAATCCGTTCTTCAGAAACACATCTCGCTGTACAAGAAAACATCCACAAAAAGGTACCCAAGGGTTCTAGACATAATAAGAAAATTAAAGCGGGAGTACAAGGTTGTGTGCCTCACCAATACAGAAATAGAGATAGCAGATATTAACAGGAAGAATGGTTTGTTCAATCTTTTTGATAAGAAATATCTCTCAACAGAAATTGGTTTTAGTAAACCTCAACTTGGGGCATACAAAGCGGTTCTAAATGATTTAAACCTAAAACCTGATGAAGTTGTGTTTATAGATGATAAACAAGCTTACTTGGAACCTGCAAAAAAGAGGGGCATTAAAACCATCCATTATCACGGCCTTAAACTTCTCATAGAAAAGCTGAAAAAAGATAATTTTATAAGAGCGTAATTGCCATATCTTTCTTATGTGGGAGTATCTGCTTTTGGCTGCTTTTCTTGTAATCGCTGTTCTTGTTTTTGTCAGGTTGAGCACCATTCGCTACAGGAATAAGCCCCTTGTAGGTTTGTTTCCCCGCATACTGATTTCTTTGTTGTTTCCTGTCATAGGCCTTTTCATAATCCTTTTAAGTTCTGTGTTTATTGTGTTGGTGGTCACCCTTGTTGTCTTGTTTTTGATTATTTTATTGGTTTTATTTTTGTTTGCAAAGCCAAAAATTTATGTTTATAAGAAGAAGTTTTAGTTTTTTCCACGTCTTCCATGAGAACGGAGACTAGGACGAAGTTTCTCAGCACCTTTTCCTTTGTGTGTAAGAATGCCTCTTGATTTTTTGGCAGCAGCTGTCAGCCCCCTGAACGCTCTTCCCCTTGCTCTTGCCAGCCATTCCATGCCCTCATACCTGCTTACTTGCTCTCTGTCCGCTAGTATGATTTCAAACCAGTAGCATAGTCCGTCTTTTGCTATCTCATAGCTTCCCAGGACTTCGCAGTTTTTGTATTTTCTTGATGCCCTCTCTTCCGCTATCCACCTGTAGTTCTTGCCCACTATTTTTTTTCTTCTTGCTGTTTTGGGTCTTCTTCCGCCTTTGAATTGCGGCCTCATCCTTCCGCCCCTGTCTAGTTTGACCCTTACTAGTACATAACCTTGTTTTGCTTTGTAGCCAAGAGCTCTTGCCCTGTCTATTCTCGTGGGTCTTTCTATTCTGACTATGGCTGGTTCTTTTCTCCAAGCTATCATTCTTTCTCTCCAAACTCTTTTCAGTTCTTCGCCCGGATTCCTGTATTCCTGCTCGATGTATTTTCCTATTGCCATCTCTCTTTTTGTTCTGAAACTGGGTTTTTAAAAGTTTTGGTTCCTTTTTGGGCTGTAGTGTCCCATAATTATGTCGCATTTTTAAACAGTTGATGTAGCTTCCTTGC
>CAYSAF010000032.1:0-8531 GCA_964428965.1 Candidatus Woesearchaeota archaeon | reverse complement strand
ATAACTGGGTATATCAGAAAAAAGGGCAAAATGCTCCAATCTAGACTCATACTACTTGAATTCAGAGATTCATAAGCCCCACTTCTGAAATTACTTTTCAATAACAAATCCGGAATACCTCCAAGTTATCAAAGACATTTCCAGTTTATACCCCAAAACAGTTATTAACCTTCATTCTGGAAACCTACCTATGGACATCATATACCTAATGCAGAAAGAAATGCTCAGAAGAAGGTACAGCCCAAACACAATAAAAGCCTACTCGGACTGTGCAAGAAATTTCCTAAAACACTGCAAGAAAGAAGCTAGACAGATCAACAAGTCCGATGTTAAAAATTACCTCGACTATCTGGCTGAAAAGCCCCTCTCACCGAGCTCTCTAAACCAAAGCCTTATGGCAATTAAGTTTATGCTGGAACAAATACTCAACAAAAGATGGTATTTCATAAAACTTCCATACTCAAAAAAGCCAGACAAAAAACCAGAGGTTCTCTCCAAAGCAGAAATAAAAAGGCTGATAGAATCAGTAAAGAACCAAGAACATAGATTGATGATAAAACTCCTTTATTCTGCTGGATTGAGGGTGGGAGAACTGGTCAAATTGAAAGTAGAGAACCTTGAGCTGGACAAAGGCTATGGATGGGTAAGGAAAGGTAAGGGGAATAAGGACAGGCTGTTCATCATAGCAGAATCCTTAAAAGATGAGTTGTTGGAACACATACAGAAATCAGGCAGCAAATGGCTATTCAAAGGAAGAAACACACACATCACCACAAGGTCCGTACAACAAATCGTGAGAAAAGCAGCAAAAAACGCTAAAATAAACAAAAAAATACACCCTCACACATTGAGGCACTCCTTTGCAACACACCTCATCGATAACGGCTACGATGTTATATCAGTCCAATCCCTGTTGGGGCATAGCAGCTCTGAGACAACTATGGTATACGTCCATATGGCCTCGCCAAAAATCATAGCAGTGAAAAGCCCCCTAGACAGTTTATAAAAAAAAGATTGTCCTACAAAACCAAAAACAATAAAAACAACAAAAAAATAGACACACTGAGAGAGGGGGTAATCATTCTAAATGCCTTCAGACATAGAACAATACTTCAAAAATCTTGAAAAAGAGCTCAAGAAATGCTACCAAACAGCTGAGGAAGCAAGAAAAAAAGGCTACGACCCTGTAGAATACGTGGAAATACCGCTAGCAGCCAACATGGCAGAAAGAGTAGAGGGCTTAATCAGCGCATTGGCACCGCAAATAAAAGGTAGTGGAGTAGTACAAAGAATCCACGAGCTGGAAAAACAATACGGAGCACTAGACTGGAGAGTAGCGCTAACAGTTGCTTTAGAAGTAGCACAACAGAAATTCTGCAGATTCAAAGACGAGAGAGAAGCGATGGAAGCGGGAATAAGGGTGGGATTCGCTTACGCAACAGTAGGGGTGGTAGCATCACCGCTGGAAGGATTTGTTGAACTAAAGATAAGACAAAGAAGGGACGGAAAGAAATACTTTGCTTTGATGTACTCGGGACCTGTAAGAAGCGCAGGAGGAACAGGAGCATCGGTATCTGTACTAATAGCAGACTACATAAGAAAAAAGATGGGCTATGAGGAGTATGACATAACAGAAGAAGAAATCAACAGAAACATAACCGAGGTATATGACTATCATGAAAGAGTCACGAACCTGCAATACTACCCCAGCAAAGAGGAATTGACATTCCTACTAAAAAACTTACCTGTGCAAATAGACGGAGACCCCTCGGAAAAATACGAAGTAAGCAACTACAAAGACTTGAAAAGAATAGAAACCAACACAATAAGGAACGGACCATGCCTGGTATTAGCAGAATGCCTATCACAAAAAGCAAAGAAAGTGAACACACAACTAAAAAAATGGGGGAAAGATTTTGACTTAGACCAATGGAACTTCCTAGACGAATTCCTGGAAATACAGAAAAAAAGCAAAGCAAAAGGTGAGGAAGGGACACACGAAAAAATCAAACCAGACTACACATACATAAACGACTTAGTCGGGGGAAGACCTGTGCTAACACACCCATTAAGAAGGGGAGGGTTCAGACTGAGGTATGGGAGATGCAGAAATTCCGGATTCAGCTCTGATGCCATACACCCAGCCAGCATGGCAGTGATGGATGACTTCGTAGCAATAGGAACGCAACTGAAAATGGAAAGACCCAAAAAAGCAACTGCGATATCTGTATGCGATCAGATAGAAGGACCTGTGGTAAAACTCAAAAACGGGTCGGTAATGATGTTGGACACAGAAGAAAAGGCAAGAAAACACCTAAAGGAGGTAGAAGAAATAATATTTCTCGGAGACATACTAGTAAACTACGGCGACTTCTTCAACAGGGCACACAGACTTGTTCCATGCGGCTATAACGAGGACTGGTACAAAAAAGAGCTGGAGAAAGCGGGAATAAAAAAAGAAGTAAACAACGTTGAGGAAGCGATAAAAATAGCAAAACAAAACAAAGTACCTTTACACCCAAAGTATACTTACCATTGGGGTGAGATAAACAAAAAACAACTACTAAGCCTGCTAAACTGGATAAAACAGGGCAACACAGAGAAAGACAAAATAATACTGCCGTATGTTTACGACGTCACGAGCGACGTGGAAGGGGTAGACCCGAAAAGAACGCTGGAATTACTAGGAGTTCCACATACAGTGACTGCAAAAGAATGCGTAACCATAAAAGATGATGACGCTACTGCTCTACTAACAACGCTAGGCTTAGACGAATTCAACCACGTAGACGAGATAACGCAAAAAATAAATTCTACTGACACTGAGAACGTGCTGGAAATAGTTAATGCTATCTCTGGAATAATAATAAGAGACAAATCAGGAACTTTCATAGGGGCGAGAATGGGCAGACCTGAAAAAGCAAAGATGAGGGAACTTGATGGGAGCCCGCAAGTATTGTTCCCAGTAGGACAAGAAGGCGGGAAGATGAGGAACTTCAGAACAGCGCTGGAAAAAGGAAAAGTGACAGGAGACTTCCCAATTATGAAATGCGAAAAATGCAACAAGATAACAATATACCCTGTATGTGAAGACTGTGACAGCAAAACAAAAAAGATGTACTACTGCGCGAAGTGCAGAAAAGAATATGAAACAGAGGAATGCGAAGAACACGGAAAAAACCAGACATACAAAACACAGGAAATCGACATAAAACACTACTTCGACCAAGCGCTAAAAAAAGTAAAAACAAAAAACATACCAGAAGTGATCAAAGGGGTAAGGGGAACTTCAAACAAGAATCACATACCAGAAAACCTTACAAAGGGAATACTTAGGGCGATACACCACGTGTATGTAAACAAAGACGGAACGATAAGATATGACATGACAGAACTTGGGCTGACTGCGTTCAAACCAAAAGAGATAGGAACAAGCATAGCAAAGCTAAAGGAGCTGGGCTATGAGAAGGACATACACGGAAAGAAACTAGAAACAGAGGAGCAAGTGCTGGAGCTAAAACCCCAAGACGTCATACTACCTGCGTTCACAGAAGGGCCAGAGGAAGGGGCAGACAAGGTAATCTTACGAGTATCAAAATTCATAGACGACATGCTAGTGAGGCTTTACGGGATGAAAAAATTCTACAACCTAAAAACAGAGAAAGACCTGGTAGGGCACTTAGTTATGGGGATGAGTCCACATACTTCGGCAGGAGTGATAGCAAGGATAATAGGATTCTCCAAAACACAAGGATTCATAGCACACCCACTGTTCCATAGCCTTATGAGAAGAGACTGTTTGGGATATAATAACTATGTTTACTTAAATCAGGATGGTGGTTGGAAAATAGAAAAAATCGGCAAAATAATAGATGAAATAAACCCAACAAACAAAGTGGACAACTTTGGAACACTTGCAAAAAAAACACCCAACACATACACTTGGAGCAATCCAGGGCAAAGCCAAGTAAAAGAAGCCACCAAACACAAACCCAGCGAAATGCTAAGGATACATCTAGAAGATGGACGGCAAATAGAACTAACAAAAGGGCATATAGTTTACACAAAGGACAAGAACGAAAAAAAAGCTTATGAATTAAAAATAGGTGACAAACTGACTGCATGCTACAACATCTGTATAGAAGAAAAAGACATGGAAGAAATATTCCTGCCAACAATATTTTCCGGCAGACAAGAAGTAATGCTAAGAAATATTAGGGATTTCCTAAACAAATTTGAGAAATTAAGCAAACATGAAAATTTCACCTACAGGAACAGTTACCCCATAACATTTGTAGAGGAATTCCTAAAAAAACATAACAAAACATTGCATGACTTACCCCCCGAAACTAAGATAGCCATAAAACGGGACAATGTTTTCTTACCTATAACAATAAGATTAGACAAAGAACTACTGGAAATTATAGGATTATACATTGCAGAAGGATACTTAAGAAAAAACAATTCAAAAAAAGGATTTTACCAACTTATTATTTGCAATGAGCAGTTTAAAAATTTAGTGAAAAAAGTGTTTTACAACCATTTCGGCTTAAGGCCGTCCTACGAGGACGTAGATAGTGCTGTTTTCTCTTCGAGAATACTGTATGAGCTCTTCAATGATTATTTCATGATAGGCTACAATGCTAAAACCAAAAGAATACCAAGCTTATTTTTAAACCTTAAAAAAGAAAAAATGTGTGCGCTACTGAGAGGGTACTTTGAAGGGGATGGAAGCGTAAGTGTTACCGACACAAGGGTTACTTGCGATACGGTCAGCGAAGGGCTGAAACATGACCTAAGCTTTGTTCTTTCAAGATTTGGCATACTCACAAAATTTTATGAGTATTGCAAAGAACCTGGACCTAAAGTTAAGGAATTTTACATCAAAAAAAACAGGCCGATCCCAAAATTCAAAATAACTAAAATCATAATCACATCACCTTTTGTAAGGAAATTCAGCAAAATAGGATTCATTTCAGATAGGAAAAACAAAATACTAACCCAATTGACCAAGAAAAATCTGGGAAGGACTAAGATAGAATTCGATGAAAACTACGCTTACCCTAGGATTGTAAAAATTGAAGAGATTGGCATGCATGAGAATTACTGCCTTAATGTGCCCTCTGAACATAACTTTTTTTCCAATGACCTATTAGTCCACAACTGCGATGGTGATGAGGCGTGCGTAATACTACTACTGGATGCGCTGATTAACTTTTCAAGAAGCTACTTACCATCACACAGGGGGGCTGTACAGGACGCACCACTGGTTCAATCATCAAGAATAATACCGACAGAAGTGGACGACATGGTATTTGACATGGACGTCGTTTATGAATACCCACTAGAACTATATGAAGCAGCACAAGAATACAAATACCCGTGGGAAGTACAAATAGAACAACTAAAACAAAGACTCGGAACAGAAAAACAATACTACGACTTCGGTTTCACGCATGACACAACAGACATAAACGAAGGTACAAGAAGAAGCGCATACAAAAACATACCAACCATGCTTGAAAAAATCATGAAACAGATACAGCTGGCAGAAAAGATAAGGGCAGTAGACGAGGCAGACGTGGCAAGACTCGTGATAGAAAAACACCTGCTAAGGGACATAAGGGGGAACTTAAGGAAATTTTCGATGCAGGAATTCAGGTGCGTTGACTGCAACACAAAATACAGAAGACCGCCGTTAACAGGAAGATGCAAATGCGGAGGAAGAATAATATTCACGATATCACAAGGGAGCATAGTAAAATACCTTGAACCGTCGCTGTACCTGGCAGAAAAATACTCTCTGCCACCCTACCTAAGACAAACACTTGAGCTAACAAAAAACAGGATAGAAAGCGTTTTCGGAAAGGAAGCAGACAAACAGGAAGGACTGGGAAAATGGTTCTGAAATGCCCAGTATGCAAATCTGAAGAAGTAACTCTGTACATGGGTGCACACTTCGGCAAGTATTTATGCAAAAAATGCGGCTACATAGGACCACTAATCATAGACGAGGACAAAAAGAAAAGAAAAAAAGCTAGTGAGAAACGCGCTTAATCTTTACCATATCCTCAAGAGACCTAACATAATAAGTATTGTACATAAAACCCTGTTCAACCTTCTCTATCTCAACAAGGTTTCCTAAAACCTCCTCAGGCTTATCGCTGTAAAGAATGTAAACATCACCAACATTACCTTTTTTAGCATTGACATAAACTAAATGCTTATAATTGTCTTTATCTTCCTTAAGAATCTTCTCAAGCTTCAACCTAGTCCCGACAGAATAAACATGCTTACTCTTAAACCTAAAATCATTCAACCTAGTCCCGACAGAATAAACATGCTTACTCTTAAACCTAAAATCACGATGCTTACCGGTCATAAGTTTACGGTTGGTATGCAACTATAAAAGAATTGTTATAAAAAGAAATATAGGATAACAGGCAGGATCAAACAGCCCATCATGTGATTCCTACCCACACCCGTATAGGCAGGAGCAATCCCGATAAGAGTTGAAAGACACAAAACAAGAAAGCCAAGAAAACCTGAGAGAAGAAAAACAAGAAAAACAACAAACAAGATTATTGAAAAACACAAAATCTTGTAATTAACCTTGCAAATCCAAACAGAAAACCTACCTGTGAAAAACACAGAAAGAAAAGTAGCAAAACAAGCAGCCAAGAGAGAGACGCCAAGAAAAAGAACCATTAAGTTAAGGTCAAAAGACTGAAGAATCTCAGACATGGTAACTATGGAACCGTTCCTTGCCTTGCCAATAACATACAAAGAAACAAAGCTCAGAGCCATGTTAACAGTACCGATGCCACCAACCAAAACAAGGAAACCCTTATCACCAAGCTTCTTACAAAACTGAGAACCGATTATAGCAGCCTGAGTTGGACCTAATGCTGGAAGAAAAGAACAAAGTGAAGAGGAAAAAACAGAAGAAAACAAGGCCTGCCAGAAACACTTCTTAGATATTGTAATGTTTTTATGTTTCTGTTTTGGAATCCTCGTGTTTTCCTTAATGCTAACTATCAACATAGAAGTGCCAAACAAACCAGAAAGCATGGGAAAGAGAGGATCCTTCAAAGTAAGAATGTTAAGGACAAAAATACCGAGACAGCCAGAAAGCAGAAACAAAACCAGAGCCCAGTACCTTGCCTTCTTCTCACGCCATATAAGAAAAACAGAAGAAAAAACAAGAATGAAACCTATGAAAGGCTTAATCAAAGGGTAACCCTTTAAAACACCAAAAACAATCAAAGGTGTTAAAGCAACGACGATAACCAGGGCACCTAAAGAGCCGGAAATAGTAAGCATGATAGCCTCAAAGCCGCGACCCTTGATTAACATACGATGACCTGGAAGAACAGAAAGAACGGTATCAGAATTTGGGGCACCGAGAAAAACGCTTGGAATAACATCAAGAAATGTGTGGGTTATTGACATTGAAGCAATAACAACTGCAAGAAAAAGGGGAGAGACATACTTGAGGAAGAGAACAGAGTAGGTAAGGATGAGGACTGCAACGAGGTTTATGTGTATGCCTGGGCAGAGGCCTGTGAAAATTCCAAGCAGGCATCCTAACATGACTGCAATCAAAATCTCAGCAAACATCCAAAGCTTCTGAACTCACTGCTTTATATGTTTGACGACGGTAAAACCGAAATTGTTGCAATCATTTCAGCTGTTTTTACGAACTCCTCACCTCTTTCTTCAAGCCCGTTTTTGAGGCGCAGCCGAGAAATTATGACACATGGCTCAGCTCTCACTTAGGTCTTTGTAAAAAGTGCATGATTAGAGAAGACAACAAATAGGATACTCCAATTACATACAAATAACCAACCCAGTCTCCATTTTGAAGACCAAAATGGTCATAGAAATGTCCAGTGGATATCCATAGGCCTAATGGACGTGGAAGAATACATAACGAAAAATGGGCAGTTTGTCTAACGAGTCCATCTGTTAAACCTGTTAAACATGGAATAATCGGGACTAGATTGAATATCAGAATAAAAAGGATAGTTAAACCTATTTTCCATTTAGTCGGTCTGAAAAATTCTTTCCAATCCATATAGGTTGTGTAATAATCTGTTTATATAAACTTTTCTAAAACTTCGAGTGCACCACACCAAAGCTGAGCTCGAGTAATATTGAAGCTAACTGGTATTATATGAGGTGAGGGCGAAACGAGAAGTGCAACGTGCCACCCAAATGAAATGAGAAAGGTTAATTTTTTGACCCCATAAATTCTTTTAATTCATTTATGCATTCCTTCTTATGCTTATGCGTTTTTTCTTCTTGTGCCATTTCAGCCAACCTTTCTGCTTCATACACCCTCCTACATATTGTAAGCCATCTTATCATCTGCTGCCAATCCACCTGCATTTCAGGAAAAAGCCCCTGCAGGTCAGCTAAGATTCTCTCACACCTACCAAACCTGTCCGTCCTGTTCTTCCTAAACGACGGATACTTCATTACATATATGGCAAGGATACCCAGCAGTTTAGTGCTGGGGGGAATTGCCA
>CAYSAF010000031.1:0-8563 GCA_964428965.1 Candidatus Woesearchaeota archaeon | reverse complement strand
AAAGTGCTCTGTTAGCAACCGTCATGACAATAGGCAAACGTAAACCAGAAGCGATAAACAACACTTCATGCATCAAAGCAAGACCCTGCGAGGCAGAGGCAGTAAAAGTTCTAACCCCTGTAGCAGAAGCACCGATGCAAGCAGAGAGGGCAGAGTGCTCTGACTCAACGTTAATCATTTCAGACTTAAGCTCGCTGTTATTAACAAACTCGCTAAGATATTCAGGAATTTTTGTTTGCGGAGTGATTGGGAAACATGGAATAACACCAGGCTTGCAAAGCCTGACAGCTTCAGCAATTCCATAACTACACTCGACAATTTTTTTCATTTCTCCTCAGGCTCCATTGTAATAGCCTTAACAGGGCAGGCAACAGCACAAATAGCACAGCCCTTACAGTAGTCAAGATTTGTTTCAGCTCTCTTACCATTCTTTTGAGGGATGGCAAGGTCTGGACACTGCCACCAACAGGCCATGCACTGATTACACTTCTTCTTATCCAACTTCGGACGAGAGCTACGCCAACTGCCAAACTTAAACTCCTTAGAATTACCAGGCTTATCAATAACAGCGCCTATGTTCATTTCCCCAACTCCAAAGGACAAGACTTCTCTTCAAACACCTTATTAACAACGGCTTTGTTCTTATTAACAACTTCATCCCCCTTCCTACCAAAAACATCCTCAACAGCCCTCAACAAAGAGCTCTGAGAAATAAGATTCGTGCACTTTGCAAAAACAGCAACCATGGCAACATTCCCGTAAGAATCGCCAAACTTAGAAGCGTCAGCAACAAAGGTTTTAGGATGAAGCTTAACAGCCTTTTTAGTGTTAACAATAACAGAGTTGCGAACGCCTGCAGCAACGTCAACGTTACCGACAAGAGTCGGGTCAAGAACGATGGAATAATCGGGCTCGTAAATCTGAGACCTCAAGTCAATATGTTTCTTCGAAATCCTAACATAAGAGGTAACCGGAGAACCTGCTCTTTCAAGGCCGAACATGGGAAAAGCCTGAGAGAATTTGTTATCATAAAAAGCAGCAACTGCTAGAATGTAACCAGCGCTTACAACTCCTCCTCCGCCACGACCATGAACCCTGATTTCAACAAGCTCAGACAAAAATACCATCTCCCAAACACAGGAAAATAGAGAAGATATATAAATTTAATGCTTACTTCCTCTTTTTAACAGCAGCATTAAGCTCCTTCATAAGCTTATCAATATCTATTCCGTGAGCGCAAGCACCCTGCTCAATGTTCTCAAACTGGGCAACGGCGCAACCAACACAATGCAAGCCGCTCTTAAGAAAAACAGGAATAGTCTCAGGATACTTTGAAACGGCCTCACCGATGGACATCTTCTTGGTTATTACATCTTTCTTCACAGTTTTTTTAGGCATAGAAAGAAAATAAAAATGCGAGTTTATAAAAGTTTGGTTTAAGGTTTTCTGGGAATAAAATCATCTGGATCATACCTTGGATGGGTAATGACCAAAACCTCAAGAGGATTTCCCTTCACTTTTTTCAAATAATGCCAAGATTTCTGCGGGATTACAACAACATCGCCCTTCTTTATTGTTAAGACTTCGTTATTAACTACAAGGCGGCCCCTTCCCTTCTTAACATAATACTTTTCCTCCATCTTCCTGTGCTTATGCTCTTGTGCCTTACCTGTAACTTCAACATAGGCTATGCCTAAATTTTTTTTATTGTACACCTCCCAGATTAACCCGCATGGGTCTTCTATCGGCTCGATGGAAGATTTCCTCTTAAGCACGTCATCCAAATAAACAGTATCGTCAGCACCTTCTCTTACGACTAGATAAGAAATGTCTGTTAAACACCTTAAACCGTGAATGTGGCCTTTAGGGAAATGAACTACCAAAACACCAACAGGATCGTCAATCAGCTCCTTTTCAAAATCAACAACTACCTTAGCCCTTCCAAAAGAATCAAAAATAGCCCACTCCCCAACATCGGGATGAAAATGTGGTGGTATAACCTTTCTTGCACGAAGGTCGTGCCTGACAGAGACGTATTCTTTATCCTTCCTCTGGATTTGATTAACTGCCTCTCTCAAATACGTGTATTTACTAATTTCTAACATTTTTTACCCCTAAGTCATACGATACCGAGGCATTTTTGGTATTCTTACTTATTTTTAAAAGTTCTGATTCCCTAAATCGGGATAATTCGTCAGAAAGCAGATCCCCAAAATAAACATAGGTATCGCCTACAGGCACATTCACCTTCCCGTCCGTTCCAATCAGGAAATAAGCATTATCCCTCAACTCATTTGAAGAATAAACAATCTCAAAAGCATGACTCCCAAGTTTTCCTTTAGAAGACAGGAACTGCTCGTCAGAAATTTCATATTCACCCCTGACTTTATTAGCCTTACCCCTCGGTGAAAATTGAAACAGCTTCCATTTTTTAATATCAAAGCCGTCCAGGAGAGAGGCAATTTTCTCTGCATAATCAATATTTTTCTTACAAAGCATGGTATTTACCTTTAAGCTTATGTTGGTTTTTTCAAGTTCCCTCAAATGACCTAACACCTGATTAAAATGGCCAACCCTGCCTCTAACACCATCGCTGGTTCCTGAATCATAGCCGTCTACTGGAAGAGAAATCCAATCCAAACAGCCCTCAAGCCTTCTGATCAATTTTTTTGACAGCAGGATACCATTAGTAGATAGAATTGTTTTCAGTCCTAAACCCTTACCATACTCTATTAACTCAACAATATCTTCCCTGAGCAAAGGCTCACCACCCGCATAATTCAACATCTCAGCACCGCCATCAGTTAACTTATCAATCAAAGACTTTGCAACATCAGTAGAGAGGTCTTGCAAAACACCGTCGGGATGCTCACCTAAAAAACAATAAGGACAACCCATATTACACCTATTAGTAAGCTCCCAATTAACATAAGGAGGGATAGGCTTCTCATCACAAACCTTTTTCACCCTTAATAGATTATCATCCTTTAAAAGAAACTCAACAGTTGTTTTGGGGACATACCTCTGCCAATCCTCATTCCTGTAAATCTTACCCCTCAACTCAGTAGCAGAAACCCTATAATTATTTTCAGGCCTGAAAATAGAATAGCCCTTCCCTTCAAAATTCTTAATTAGGAAGGGATTACCAGAAACAACAACAATATCACCTGGAATGATATAGCCAAAAACCTCCCTAACCCTCATCTCATAATCGTCAACGTCAGGAACGTACCTGATATTGTAAGGCAGAGAAGTTTCCTTAACAACAGGCTCGAGCATCTCCTTAACCTCTTCCGGAAGAAAAACATTCGAGGCGACACCAAAACGGTTATTCACACCGATACCAACTAACAACTTTTCCAAACCACCCAACCCAGAAACCTGACTGAACAAATCCTTATGACCGTTATGCACGATCTGTCATTTCCCAATTATTAAGGCTTTCATTTTTGATATTTAATATAATAATTCATATTTATATTAAAAATAGTAAAATTTATATAGTAATATCTTAAATATAGTAAATATGGCAGCGAAAATGGAGAAAAACCCTGCAAAAGTCCAAATCGACAACAAAGACGTTGAAATAATAAAGATATTAGAAGAGGATGGAAGGATGCCGATACTGGGACTGGCAAAGAAAGTAAAGCTGTCACACGAAACAGTAAGGTACAGGCTAAACAAACTCATAAGACAAGGAGTGATAGAAAAATTCATAGTAAGGATAAACAAGAAAAAGTTGGGCTATGAGATATATGCTGTGATAATGATAGCAACGTGGAACTACAACCAAAACGAGTGGGAAGAATTCTTCAAGTACCTCATGGAACACAAAAACATAGTATCTGTAGAAAAAATAACAGGAAACTACGACATAAAAATAGCATTCTGGGCAAAAGACCCAGAAGAATTCGATTTCATATCACACTCAATAAAAACAAAATTCTCAAAAATGATAAAAGAGTGGCAGAGCTTCATATTCACAAAGCAGTACAAGTGGAAAGAACTGCCTTTCTAATCACAACCACAACTCAAATGCACTTTCTCACCATAATCAAAACTCCTGACCTTAACAACATAGTTACGGAAAAATTTTCCGTACTCATTCAACTTATCAGCAGAAACCTTCACAGCGTTCAAGTTAGGATCCAAAGTGCCCTTGTCAGGAGTGAACTGCTCTAGAACAAAAACCTTAGAAGCAAGAACATCATGGGCCTGCTGCTTCAAAACTTCAGGATCATCGTTCAAACCGGGAACAATAGGACATCTACACTCATAGTCAATCCTTGAAGACGTCAAAATATTCATGGTTTCCTTAACACGAACAGGAATAACACCAGACTGAATGCCAATAGCTTTGCTATAATGAACAGGATGCAAGGCAGACTTAACATCAAGAGCAACATAATCTACCAACTTAGCATCAATCAAACTTTTAATAACATCAGGAAAAGAACCGTTAGTGTCAACCTTAACAAGCAAACCAAGCTGCTTGAATTTTGAACAAAGATCAAAAAGAGCATCCCTCTGCAAAGTAGGCTCGCCACCAGTAATAACAACACCATCTATCAAATTATTCTTTTTTATAGAATCAACGATAAAATCAGTATCAACTTCTTGTGAAGGACCATCAACCAAATTGGTATTAAAACAGAAGGGACAGCGAAAATTACAACCAGAAAGAAAAACCACAGAAGAAACCTTGTCAGGATAGTCAACTGTGGAAATGTCAACTATCCCACCAAAATTAACATTCATTTCACATCTCCGGATTTGAGTATCTGTACCTGTCCTTCAACTCCTGTTTCTTCGAAGGGTTGAAATTCTGGACAGCCTGGTAATAACCGGTGATTCTTGAATAGCCAGTCACGTTAGGAGATTGACACTTCGGACAAACATTCTTCAAGCCGTAGCTGAAATTATTACAGACGTTACAAACGGTAAAGTCCTTTGTGTAGGCAAAGAAACCTATGTCTGTCTTCTGACAAATCTTCTTAGTCAAGTCAAGAAGAGCCTCAGCAGAAGGACTCTGCTCACCAAGCCAGATGTGAAATATGTGACCACCATTCGTGAGAGGATGGTAGGCTTGCTCGATACCAATCTTCTCACTCAACGGAACTTCAGCATCCATCTTAACCATGTGACTGTTAGTGTAGTAAGGATCCTTCTCTGTACCGGATATAACAACATTCTTAGAACCGAACTTAGCGATATCAAGCTTAGAGAGACGGGCAGCACAAGTCTCAGCAGGAGAAGCAATCACAGAGAAACGCAAACCAGTATTCTTGGTCATATCGTTAGCATAGTCACGGATGTACTTGATAACAGAATGGCCAAAATTCTGAGCTTCAGCAGCCTCATGAAGATGGGAATCGGTATGGAACTTCACAGCTTCAGTAAGACCGGCATAACCCAGAGTTTCGGTAGTATTATTCAACTGATAATACGACTCACCATCAAACCTCTGGCCCAGGAAAGGCAACAGATTTTGGTTATTCAGAATTCTATCGCTGATATTATGCTTAACTATGAGCATGTCAGCCATCTTTTTCAGGCGTTCATCCATCAACTCAAAGAACTTATCATCATTGCCTCTAGCCTGATAAGCGATACGAGGCAGGTTCAAGGTAATGTACAAGTCGTTACCGGTCCTTAAAGTACCCCAAGGACCAGCGAAATTACTGTCGAGGCGAGTGCGGCAATTGGAATGGATAAACATGCCCTCACCACTAACAAAGGTATGGTTGTCCTCAACTTCTAAATCATAAACAAAGTCCTTAGCTTTAACATCAACAATATCTTTTATCTTAACTGACTTAACATGTTTGTCATTCAAGCCTATAACCTTAAATTCCTTCTTCTTATGCCTGCTCGCTAAAGGTATTTTGGACAAGACCCATTCAGCGTTTCTGCCAAATAAACTGACCCTATAAGCCAACTTCTTGCATTTCTTTCCAGGATTTTTCTGTTTTCTTAAAGAATAATCCAAACCCAAGCTTGATAATATAAAAATAAGATTGTCAAAAACCTCTTTTGAAGTTGTGGTTACCAACGTTTCAGTAGTTTTGGTTTTCGAAGCTTTTACCACTCTTACATAACCATCAGAGTTTATAAGACCAGCCAAGAAGCCGATCATGGTAGCAGAACTTTCCAAAACTCTCTCAGGAACATGCTTTTGTTTATTCTCATAAGCCTCTTCACTAAATAATTTACACAGTTTTTTATCCCTTATATAACAATTTACATAGTTTACCTTATCCCTAGAATGATAAGTTTTATTCACTTCTAATTTTACCCCAAGCCTGCCACATAAATCGACTAGATAGGTTAAGTGATCAGAATCTGCCCTGAAATTGAATTGTATAACGGGAGTAGACTTACCATAGTTTTGTATTGTGCCATCACCTACAAAGAAACCAATCAACTCTGATAAGGCATCTATTTTCCCATCAAAATTAACAGAGGGTAACTGCTTAGGCACAAGAATCCTATCATCTTTAGCCAAAGCACCAGCCTTAACCTCTTCAGATTTGTTAAGCCAGTAAGAACCTCTAGAAATCCTGTAGAATGGGTGATCCTTAGTTACCTCAATCTGTTTTCCTTTTGTAGTTTTAATACGTAAAGTATCCGCTGGAGGGTTTTTTATTATCTTCAAAACCCTCTTTTTTTCTATTTTATTCTTATCTTTATTCCAAGACCAAACATACAAATTTTCAGGCTCTGTATAAACACTAACACCATATTTTTTCTCACCAAACTTCTTGAAATACTTCTCAGCAAGATCCTTTATTGATGAGAGATGGTTGTGCGAATCGTTAACATAAGGTAGCATGGTATCAGAAGATAAGCAACCCATATAGTTAGCGTTCTCTGTCTGCCATTCAGGGAGCAAATTAGCTATGTAAGGAGTACCAAACTTAGCGATGTAATCGTGAATCAGCATTAACTCCTCGTCGTACTCAGAACCCTTCAAAACCTCAGGCCTGACCTTGAAAACGTCGTTAGGCCACATGTGCTGCTTACCCATAGCATCACCCTCAAGCTTCAGCTTAACATACTCAGTCAAGAATTTTCTTGCTTCCTCCTCATAGTCGCCGTATACACCAATCTCCTTACCCTTAGGACCGATAGCGGGAACATCCTTTAACCAATTAGGGATCGTAAGCTCAAAGTCGACATTACTGAAAACAACTTGGCCGCCACGTGCGACATAGGACATATTAAGTTCGTAAATAAACTCCTGAGCTGCTTGACGAATCTCCTTATCAGACAAACCTCTCACAAAAGGAGCTAGCCAAACGTTAAAGGCATCAATAGATTGTCCGCCAGCCATTTGCGTCTGACTCGAGAGTAGCACCTTTGCGCAGTGTTGTATTGCTACTGCAATATGCCCTGCTGGTTTTGCTATGGATGTATGTTGACCAGTGCCGTCAACCTTCAAACCATGCTTGAAAAACAAAGGCATATAGTGTTGGATACAATTAGGCCTTGTAGCAAGGTTAGAAAGGATATGAATATGGAAATCACCAGAAAGGTGGGAATTTGCTATGTGAGGAGGCACTAACTTCAACATAGCATACTGCTCCAACGCTTCCCCCGAAATAATCCAGTTTATAGTTTCAGGCGTATGCTGCAAGTTAGCGTTCTCACGCTTGATATCAGTTGAGACACCTTTATTAATCATCTGCTCAACATCATAAATAGGAGTACCAAGCCTTGTATACATACGCCTAGCTCCCTCTAACCTTCGCTCAAGCAACTTAAATACAACAATCTCACGAACAAGCGGAGAGGAAAGGAAATCCAAACGCAAAGTTCTTATGAAGCTTTCAACCTCATCAGCAATCTCATCAGACAACTCCTCAGTTAAGCCAGTCTCCCTGACAAGAGAGCTAACTATCTTGTTCTTGTTAAAACGCTCAAAATTCTGATTAGATGTACGAACATAAAGATCAGAAGCCTTGAAACGCTTAGCAGCATCAGAATCATACTTCTGCAGCAAAGCAAAAATCAGAGGCCTAATCTCAGACATCTTTGTGCCGTCATCAACATGAATAGCAATCTCACCAACAATCTCGTTGGCAACCATTTCAGAAGTACCTGCCAACAAGCAAAGAGACTTAATTTTATTTGGGCTGTAAGTTTCCAAGCTAGAAAGCCAGTAAGCAAGATAATTTTTCTCGTCCGAAGTAAAGTCCTCCACCAGTTTTGAGTCTATGTTTAAATTAGTCATTGATTCACCTCCCTACTTTTTTGCCAAAAGCCTAACTTCCTGCTCAAAAGACCTAGGATCCTGGAAATCCTTGTACACAGAAGCAAAGCGAATATAAGCAACCTTATCAAGCTGTTTCAACTTCCTAATAACCAACTCACCAATAAGCCTACTAGGAATCTGCAAAGATTTCTTCCTGCGAAGCCTGTACTCAATATCATCAACAATCTTCTCAATCTGATCATAGGTAACTGGACGCTTCTCACAAGCCTTGACAATACCGTTCCTAATCTTGATCCTGTCAAAAGGCTCCTGCCTGCCGTCCTTTTTAACAACAACAAGGTTGATGTG
>CAYSAF010000030.1:0-8806 GCA_964428965.1 Candidatus Woesearchaeota archaeon | reverse complement strand
AGTTTTGCAGCCTAGGCCTTAATGCCACCGTTCTATGAACGGTGGTTCTTTACTTTTTTGAAAAAATAATTCTGATTTTTCTGAAAAGATTACGAAAATTCTTGGTAAAGTGTTATTAAAAGAAGCATCATGAAAAATCAAGGGGGTGAAAAAATGACACTAACATCAAAAAAGATAGAACAACTGAGGAAACAGCCGATAATTGAGACTGTGATAAAGAAAAGTGAAGATGGTGAATGGTTACTGCACCAAACCATAATCACTGACATAAAACCAATAAGTTATTTTGAAAGAGTCCTGGAAGACTAGGATTCTTTTTTTTATTTTTTTAAAACAATAATATTACCCCTACCTTTCTTAATCTTTTCAATAAGACCCTTGTGCTCAAGTTCAGAAATAATCAAACTAATCTTGGCCTCAGAAAGAGGGAACTTCTTCCTGATGTCTTTCTGGGTGACACGACCACCTTCCCCCTTAACGAAGTCAAGCAGCTTATCAGAATCACCTATGTCCATTTTCTCCTTAATCTCAAGTTCAACCTTCTTTTTCAACTTAACAAAATAAAGCACAAAAAAAGCAGCAAGACCAAGAAGAATAACTATCATTATGACAATAGGCAGTAGAGACTGTTGAGGGTACAAATTATCTATGTCAAGGGCAGTATCGTTTAGCAAATCTTCCTCCTCTTCAAAGGTTGGGAAGAGGAACAAGTCAATAACATAATCGCCAGAAGCATCCTTAACAGATATTTTTTCCTGAGCCATCAAGCCATCGTGCTTAGCTGTTATGACATAATCACCAGGATTAAGATTGAAGGAATAAGAACCTTCCTTGGAAATCAAACGCTGCAGAGGAACAGAATCAACCTCAACAACAGTGTCCTTAACCGGTCTCAGGCTGTCATCATAAACAGTGCCGTGAATAGTAGTGGCTGAACAAACATCCACCAAAAGTACAAAAACAAAAATCAAAAGCAAACCTCTTTTCATGGTTATATTTTAATAAAAGGAATATAAAAAATTTTCCCTTAGAAAAAAGGAGGCAAAAAAAGCCTCCTTAAAGCTTCATAAAGTTTTGTAAAGGATTAAAAATCACACAAATAAAGTATGCTTATAAACAAACCTCCAATAATACCTTATATCAAAATTAATTTTAGGAGTTGAAAGGAGGACCAAAATGAAGGGAACAATAAGCATACTGTTAACGGCAATCTTGCTGATAAGTATCATGCCACTAACTACTGCAGTTAGTTATGGGGGGGAGGCAGAAGAAAGCGATGACAGCGAAAAAACAATAACTGAATCGACACAAACAGAAGACGGTACAGCAACACAGAAGGGAGAAACACTAAGAGAGAGGTTGAAAGAGATAAAAGAAAAAAGACTTGAGACACTAAAAGAGATGGAAAAAAAGCTCGAGTGGTCAAAATACAATGCAACAGCTGGCTTCAAAGCACGAGTGATAAACGCTATACAAGTGGAGAAGGCAAGAGCAAATTACATAAGAGCAAGGGAAAGATTCATAGTAGTAAAGATGGACCTTGAAAGAGCAAAGCTCCTATTCCAAGAAAGACAGAGACTTAAGGGAGAGTGCAAGGGATTAGGAGAGTGCAACATCACAGAGGAAGACATGATAAATAGCGCAAAGAACTTCCTAGGAAATTCTGCTGACGCTATCATAGAACACCTTACCAAGGTGAAGAGTAAGGTAGAGGAAAATGAAGACCTGGCAGAAGAAGAAGCCAACGAGATGATAGCCAAGATAGATGCAAAGATAGCGGAGATACAAGCAGCCAAAGAACAAGCACAGAACGCAACAACAAAAGAAGAAATCAGGGAAGCAGCCAAGAAGATAAACGCAGCGTGGAAAAACATAAAGATACTTACACAAATTCATGCCACAGCTCTCATAAATGCAAGGGTTGGAGGGATAATAGTAAAGTCAGAACACCTCAAAGAGAAACTGGAAAAAATACTGGCAAGGATGGAAGAGAATGGGAAGAACGTAGATGATATAAAACCTATGATTGACGAATTCGAGGCAAAGCTGAAGCTTGCCCAAGAAAAATACGAAGCTGCAGTGCAGAAATACAAGGAGTTCTGGATGTCAGAGGACAAGCCAGAAGCAAAGGAGAAACTGGAAGAGGCAAAGAGCCTGATGGAAGAAGCAAAAGAAGCGCTTAAAGAAACGAACGAAAAGCTAAGGGACATAATAAAAGCGATAAAAGAGAAGAACGGAGAACAAGAGATAGAGGAAGAGAATGAAGACAACCAAACAGAAACTACATAGTAATTACAAAGAATTAAAAAAGAAAAAACACTAGGTGAACAAAGGATGAAAATAATAACAATCCTATTAATAGCACTGGTTGTGTTCACGATAGCAGGCTGCAAAAAAACAGAAACAACACCAACACCGGCGGCAAAAGAGAACACAGAACTCGACCAAGACATAAAAAACCTTGACAACATAAATGAAGAACTGAACACTTCAGACTTGGACGATCTGGAAAAAGACCTCAAAAACATAAACTGGTAAAAACTTTTTTCCTTCTTTTTTTGTTAATACAAATGTTTAAAAAGCCTACTTCTGTAATTTTTTCTTAAAGATGGTCTGGAGGAAATATGGCAAAAATAAGATCGCCCATCTGCATAATGATGGGGCATGTAGATCATGGAAAGACAACAATTCTAGACACAATTAGGGGGACTGCTGTCGCCAAAGGCGAAGCAGGAGGGATAACACAGGCCATATCCTCAACAAATCTATCCATAGAAACCATAAGGAAGATATGCGGGAAACTTCTAGACACACTAAAAATAGGGATAACGCTGCCAGGCATACTATTCATAGACTCGCCAGGACACGCTGCATTCACAAACCTAAGAAAGAGGGGCGGAAACCTAGCAGAGATAGCAATACTCGTAATAGATGTCAATGAAGGAGTAAAGCCACAAACACTTGAGTGCATAGACATACTGAAAAAATACAAAACACCATTCATAGTAGCAGCCAACAAGATAGACCTAATACAGGGGTGGAAAACACAAGAAGGATTTCTTTTGGAAGTAATAAACAAACAAGCACAAGACGTGCAACAAAACCTAGACACAAAACTATACGAGCTAGTTGGGAAATTACATAAATCAGGGTTCAGCTCCGAAAGATTTGACAGGGTAGAAGACTACACAAAACAAGTTGCTATAGTACCTGTATCTGGAAAAAAAGGGGAGGGGCTAGCAGAACTGATAATGGTGATAACAGGACTAGCACAAAGATACCTGGAAAAGGGACTCAAGTATGATGTGGACGGACCGGCAAGAGGAACCATACTGGAAGTGAAGGAAACAAAGGGGATAGGGCAAACGCTTGATGTAATAATATACGACGGAACGATAAAGAAAAACGACCAGATAGTGATAGGGAGCTTGGACAAACCAATCGTAACCAAAGTAAAAGCGCTATTCCAACCAGACAAAGACAAGAAAAAAGTAAAGATGATAGATGAGGTCCATGCCGCGACAGGGGTAAAGATATCAGCACCAGACATAAAGGAAGCGCTGCCGGGAATGCCTTTAAGGGTGGCGAACAAAGACCTGGAAAAGATAAAACAAGAGGTCCAAGAAGAAGTGGAAGAGGTAATGCTCGACGTTGACAACGAAGGAATAGTGGTAAAGGCAGACTCGCTAGGGTCTTTAGAAGCGCTCATTAACCTATTGAGGGACAACAACATAAAAATAAAGATGGCAACGATAGGAGACATTTCAAAGAAGGACATAGCAGAAGCAAGCGCAGAACTAGAACCATTAAACAAGATAATAGTGGGATTCAACGTAAAACCACTAGAACAAAGCAAAGAAGTGAAGATTATAACAGCAGACATAATCTACAGAATAATAGATGAAATAAAGAAATGGCAGGAAGAACAGAAGAAAAAACTAGAAGAAAAAGAACTAGAGGGAATGACAAGGCCGTTCAAGGCACAGATACTACCCAACTGTGTATTCAGGCAAAGCAATCCAGCAGTTGTTGGTGTTGAGGTGTTAAGCGGAACAATCAGAGTGGGCTGTCCGCTGATGAAAGAAAATGGGAATAGGGCAAGCGAAATAAAGAGTATGCAGAAGGAAGGGGAAAACATACAAGAAGCCAAGAAAGGAGAACAAGTTGCAATAGCAATACCCAACATAACTGTCGGCAGACAGATAAATGAAAATGACATACTCTACTCTGACATCACAGAAGAAGAATTTGTTAGGTACAAGAAATTGAAAAAGTTTTTAAATAGTGATGAAATCGCTATACTCAAGGAAATCGCTGAAATCAAAAGAAGCGAGAATCCCGTGTGGGGGGTTTAAATGACAGAATTTAAGTTAAGTATAAGCGATCCAAAAACAGGGAAGAGCTACAGCAAGGCAATAGACACTACAGCATTCAAAAACAAAAAAATAGGGGACCTAATAGAAGGGGACCAACTGGGATTTAAGGGATACCAATTAGAAATAACTGGCGGAAGCGACACATCAGGGTTTCCCATGAGAAAGGACCTAGAAGGGGTAACAAAGAAAAGAGCACTACTAATAACTGGTACAGGGATAAGAAGCGTAGGTGTAAGAAGAAGAAAGACAGTAAGGGGAAATGCTGTAACTCTAACAACCGCACAAGTGAACCTCAAAGTAAAAACTTATGGTCCTAAAAGTTTAGAAGAAACATTTGGCAAGAAAGAAGAAGCCAAGGAAGAAACAAAGGCTGAAGCAGCATGAAGTCAGAAAAATACAAAACAAAAAGCGTAATCATAGGAAGGAAGAAAGGCGGAACAGAAGATTTCAAACCATGTTTTTTTGCTTTATTTGATGTGAATGATCCACACCAAAAAAATATAGTGCCAAAAAAAATAGTTCAATTCGACAGGATACACAAGATAATAATAGAAGGGGTAAACGTGAACTACCTGTTACCCGGAAACGATTTGGTAATAAACAACCTCAAAAACTTAGAATTAAGACGAGACGGGGAACACATACACGTAAAAGCAAAGCAAACACGTTTTTAATCCAAAACCTTTAAAAACAAACCTTAATGCTATATTCTTGATGATTAAGAAAGAAAAAATTGGACAGCCAGAAATAAATATAGGGCTGGTTGGACATGTGGACCATGGGAAGTGTTTGGCTATAGACGAACCCATCCTAATCAACAACAGATTAATAACTGGTTATGAACTTATGGGTTTAGCAAGAGAAAAAGGTATATTAATACACAAAAAAGGAAATGAAGAATCCTACGACCTCAAGGGGTTACACACGTTCTCTTTAGATAAAAAACTAAACATAAAAAGGACTAAAGCAAAATTATTTTTTCAGAAATACAAAGGTGAGCTTTTAAGGATATCAACAGAATCGGGAAGGGAGATAAGTCTTACAAAAAACCACCCATTATTAAATCATAACTTAAAATGGATTTGTGCCTATGAATTAAAAAAAGGAGATAAAATAGCTATATCAAATTTTAAGATACCTAATAAAAAAATAGAATTTGAGAATTGGAAGGATAGATTAAGAGAAAAATGGTATTTCTTAACTTATAATAATTATGTGAGACTAAAAAAAATAACTGGGAATTTCATCTTTTTTTCAAAATGTTCTTCAAAAGATTTCAACGATTTAAGAATATTGCTTGACTTAAGATACAAACAAATATCTAAAAATACAAAGCTCTCATACTCGTTGATTACTAAGGTGCTGAGACGAGAAAGAAAGATGACACGTAATGTCAAAAACAAACTAGTTGCTTTTTTTAAAAAAATAAATAAGAACAAGTTTAAAGTGAAAAAAAACGAGATTATAGCCCAGACAGAGAAGCATCCGACTAGAGTATCTTGTAGATTCAAAGATGTGAAAATGGATAACGATTTAGTCAAATGGTTTTCTATATTATGTGCGGAGGGCTATTCTAGAGATAAGGGTGTGGTTGTAGTTCAAAAAAAATATCCTTCTATTTTAAAAGAATTCATTGATATATCAAAAGAAAAGTTCGGAATCCGATTTGGCAGATTATCCAAAGACAAAAAGGGGGTTTCAAGATTTGAAATATATTCCCATCCTTTTGTTAGTTATTTGAGGTATAAATTCAAATTAAATACTGGCCCTTCGAGAAAATCCACTATACCCCTGTGGGTATTGTCTTTGAATAAAAAACATCAGTCTGTCTTCCTGAGATACCTATTTGATACCGAGGCTTATATAAATAGAAAGTGTTGGCAAATAAGCCTATGCCAAGTAAATAAAGACAACCTAAATCTCCTATCTGTACTATTAAATAATTTTAACATACACCACCGATTTAACACCCAATTAAGAAAAAAGAAGAATAAAGAATACTACTTAACTATCTCTGGAAAAGATAACCTCACTAAATTTGTTAAATACGTAGGAATCTCTGATAAAAAGAAAGAATTGAGGATGAAGAACCATCTGAAAAGATTAGAAGGAAAAAAGTTCTTCACCAAATTTGATAATTATTATAAAAACATAACCTTTGACAAAATAAAAGATATTAAAACTACGGATTATGATAATTATCTCATTGATCTGATAGTACCTAAATACCACAACTTTTTTGGAGGTTATGGAGGGGTTTTATGTCACAACACTACAATTACTCAGCGTTTAAGTGGTCGCTGGACAGATACACACTCTGAAGAACTAAAAAGGGGGATAACAATAAAACTGGGTTATGCAGATGCTATATTCTACAAATGCCCAAAATGCAAAGCACCCAACTGTTACGGGGTTTCAAAAAAATGCGCCAAGTGCAAGAGCGAATGCAAGCCATTAAGAAAGGTAAGCTTCATAGACGCACCTGGACACGAAACGTTAATGGCAACGATGCTTTCAGGAGCAGCAATAATGGACGGAGCACTACTTCTAATAGCGGCAAATGAGACCTGCCCACAACCACAAACAAAGGAACATTTAATGGCACTTGACATTATTGGCGTAAAAAACATAGTGATAGTACAAAACAAAATAGACCTTGTAAGTGAAGAACAAGCCATGAAAAATTACGAAGAGATAAAAAACTTTATCAAGGGAACCATAGCAGAAAACGCACCCATTGTACCAGTATCAGCACAGCAAAACGTAAACATCGACGTCTTAATACAAGCGATAGAAGAACACCTGAAAACACAAAAGAAGGATTTGAACAAGAGCCCCTTGATGTTCGTAGCAAGAAGCTTTGACGTAAACAGACCCGGAACAAAAGTAGATAACATGATAGGGGGGGTACTAGGTGGTGCGTTGAAACAAGGAATGCTAAAAGAAAACCAAAAAATAGAGATAAAGCCGGGAATAAAAAAAGAAAAAGAAGGAAGAAGAATTTACGAGCCGATAACAACGCAGATTGTCGGCTTAAAAACAGGAGGAGAAAACGTAAAAGAACTAGGACCGGGAGGCTCCATAGGAGTGCTGACACAACTAGACCCATCGATGGTCAAGGCAGACAGCCTGACAGGAAGCGTTGTTGGCTTACCCGGACAACTGCCCCCGGTTTGGGACAAGTTCGAGTTAGAATCACACCTGCTTGAGAGAGTGGTAGGAGCAAAAGACGAACTTGTAGTAGAACCAATAAAAAAAGGGGAGGCTTTAATGTTAAACGTTAACTCAGCAGCAACGGTAGGGATAGTGGATGAAATAAGCAAAAACAAATTTCATGTCGTTCTTAAAATAGGAGTTTGCGCAGACAAGGAAGACAGGATAACAATCTCCAGAAAGTTGGGGGACAGATGGAGATTAATAGGCTGGGGGAAGATAATAAAATAGAAAATGGTGTCAAAGCCAAGACGATTCTGAGGAATCAATCTTAGTAGCTCCACCAACAAATAAAAATAGAAAAACAAGTATTTAAAACTTTCTAACTCTTCTTTCGTTGACAATCTTACTCTTCACTTTCTTGAACTTATGTTCAACTTCCATCTTCAGGTTATCAAAAGCACGATGCAAAGCCCTCTGCAACTCCCAATCCGAATGGTCTGCATAGAGCTTCACTGAAGGGGCATCCACACGGAGCTTAACCTCATACGTAGCCCTCTTACCACCCGAATTAATCTTCTTGATATCGACAACCAAACAGGAAGTCGGCAGAGGCCTCTTGACCTTGTCAAACTCACGAGGACATATCCTCTCAACAGTAGCCTTCTCAAAAGCATCTAACTTATCTAAATGTCTGTAAACCAATTCATCCATTATTCCACCCTCACTTTTTTAGCAACCTTCTTTGTCTTGGACTTCTGCAGCTTTATCTCCAAAACCCCGTTCTTGTAAGAGGTCTTAACTGAATCTGGGTCAACGTTAGATGGCAGGGGTATCACCCTGTAAAAGCCACCGTAAGAACGCTCATGTCTGTAGTAACCTTTCTTCTGAACCTTAACCTCATGCTTCTTCTCAGCCCTGACTTCTACAATGTTCTCGCGGACATTAAGAACGATATCTTGCTTCTCAACACCCGGAAGATCAACCCTAACAACAAAACGATCACCTTTATCTATAACATCACTCAGTGGGCTATCCTTGTCAAAAGAAACACGCTTTACATCAGGCCTGCTAAAGAATGACTCAAAAGCCTTATTCATACGCCTTTGGAATTCACGCATCTCATCAAAAGGACTCCAGTACATAATCTCACCTCCTGCTCCTTGATACAGGTATACATTGTCAAAACAAATTTAAAAATCTTTCTTTTAATACGACTTTGTTTAATTCCGTAATTCCTTACCAGTCTTTGACTGGTGGTGTTATGCATAAGCTTT
>CAYSAF010000029.1:0-10006 GCA_964428965.1 Candidatus Woesearchaeota archaeon | reverse complement strand
TTTATATCTCAAAGGCTGAGCGTGAGTTGGCTAAGCAGCAAAATCTGCTGAGGAAGAAGCTTGAGGGCTTATACTAGCTGCAGGTATTTTTTTTGTCTGACCACTATTTTTCTTCCCTTTATCTTTTTCTTTAGCTCTTTGTCATGTGTTGCTATTACTGTGTCTTTTTCTGCTATGTCTAAAAGCTTTTCATCCACTCTTTTTCCCTCTGCTTGTGCTGTTTTTATGTTTTTTATGAGTTCGAGGGCTATTTTTGCTGTTTCCCTATCCTTATTTCTCTGTGTTTCTGCTATTTTTTCCAGCTCTTCCTTTGTCCCTTCAATCACGTAAAGCTCAAAGTTGGAGTCTATCACTCTTTTCAGCTCTTTTTGTAGGTCTATTTTGTTTTTTACCACTTCCATTATGAAGTTCGTGTCCATCACTATTCTCATGTTCCAGTTTCCTTGTTTTTTGGCTTTTTAAGGCTTATCTTGAGGAAATAGAAAAGTTTTTAATCTTCGGCCTATCCTTTATTGCCATGCAATTGGGTGGTAACATAGAGTTAGAAGGTTTTGATTCCCTTGAACCCGCCCTTCTGGTTGTGGTTAAGAAGATGGTGGGCAGTGAGGCCCGCAAGATGACAGAGAACGGGATAGTTTTTGAGAAGCTTAAAATATGCCTTGATGCCGACAACCTTTCTTCTTGTGGGGTTTCCGGTAAGGTAATCTTTCAGGGTTCAGATTTTGACGTCTCTGTTAATGAGAACAACCTGTTTTTTGGTATAGATAAGGTGTTCAAGAAGTTTGCTTCTTCCATAAAGCCTTAACAAAAGTTTTATAAGTTATTTCCCCTATAGTATTCTTATGACTAAGCGCATAGGGGGTTTTAGGAGGAAGACCAGGAGTAAACTTAAGAAGCATATTAGGAATAGGGGTAAGATTTCAATTAAGCACTACTTCCAGCGCTTTAAGGCTGGTGACAAGGTGCTTTTGAAGGCTGAGCCCGCTGTTCAGAAGGGCATGTATTTCCCAAGGTTTCATGCCAAGACAGGAACTGTTGAGGGTAAACGCGGCCTTTGTTACGAAGTTAGGATAACAGATGGCAACAAGAAGAAGTTGCTTGTAGTTCATCCAATCCATTTGAGGAAGGTTTGAAGATGCCTGATTTGAAGATACTTGCTGAAAACCCAATAAGCATAGTCGATGCTAAGGAGAAGCTCAGAGCTATCAAGAAGCGTGATGGTGACTTGAATAGTAAGGCTGCTAAGTCTTTTGAGTACCTTAGCGCTTTCATTCATATAGATAAGAAGAATGCTGATGAGCTTGCTGCTAAGATTGCAGAGCTCAACATTCCTAGGTTGAGGGAACGTCACATAGTTAAAATTATCGATACCATGCCCCAGGAACTTGACAGCTTAAAGATCATATTTACCGGAGATAATATTACAATCAAGCCGGAAGACTTGAAGAGAATACTTGATGTGATTAAGGAAAATGTATAGTTTTGAAAAAGATGAAAGGCGCAAAGGAAGAATATGCAATTATTTTGGATTTCCTTCCGCACGGCTACCCGTTCGATCCCAGGCCGATTTACCGGAAGACTGCGATAGCTCAAGCTATGGGCCAGTCTCACTTTGTTCTGCTTGAACTTGTTCCTAAGAAAGGTGTTTCTATACAACCAAGCGATGTTGTTTACATCGGAGAGGGTAAACGTGATAAGATCCATCACATACTAGGTAAGATTCAGCTGAGCAAGCTCACTCAGACAGCTCGCGGTGAGCTTGATGTGATTATTCACGATCTCGTTAAGAAGAACGAGTCTAGGTTCATCAAGTTTTTCAACGAGTCCTCTCCCATTAATACCAGGCGTCATCAGATCGAACTACTTCCAGGTATCGGTAAGAAGCATATGTGGGAGATTCTTGAGCAGCGTGAGTCAAAGCCCTTTGACTCTTTTGATGATATCAAACAACGTGTTAAGTTGATGCCTGATCCTGAGAAGACTGTCATTAAGCGTATTCTTATGGAGTTGAATAACGAGGATAAGTACAGGTTGTTTGTTGATGTTCCGGTTGCGTAAGTTTTTTAAAGGTACTGGTTTCCTATCTTCCTTGTTTCAAGATGGAAGGCTCTAAAGAATTTAAACAAATCGTGAGAATTGGCGGTGCTGACATAGCTGGTGCTAAGCCTATTTATCATGCTCTCCGTCGGATTAAAGGTGTTAGTTATGGTTTCAGTAACGCTGTTTGTACCGTCCTTAATCTTGATAAGAAGAAAAGGATTGGTGATCTGTCCGACGGTGAATTGAAACAGGTTGAGGATGTTTTGAATAATCCTATAAAGTATAACATTCCTAGCTGGATGCTTAACAGAAGGCAAGACTATGATGAGGGTGTTGATAAGCATCTCATCTCTACCGATGTTAAGTTCAGGCGCGAATTTGACATTAAGCGTTTGAAGTCTATAAGAGCCTACCGTGGCATGCGTCATGCTTTGGGGCTTCCTGTTAGGGGTCAGAAAACCAGGTCTCACTTCAGGAAAGGTAGCACGGTTGGCGTTAAGAAGAGACCGGGTATGAAGAAGGGTAAGGTCTAAGATGGGAGATCCTAGAAGGCAACGTAAGAAGTATGTAACTCCTATGCACCCTTGGTATGGGCCTAGGATTCTGCAAGAGAAAACTCTGCTGAAAGGTTATGGCTTGAAGAATAAGAAGGAGATTTGGAAGATGGAATCAATGCTTAGACGCTTCAAGGCTCAAGCCAAGAGCTTAACGGCCCGTGAGGATGAGCAGTCAGTCAGAGAATCTCAGCTTCTTATCGCTAAGTTGAGTAAGCTTAACCTTGTTTCTCCGAAGGCCAAGATGGACGATGTCCTTGGTTTGAATCCTAAGGATATTCTTGACAGGAGACTGCAAACAATTGTCTATAATCGGGGCCTTGCTAAAAGCGCTAAGCAGGCTAGGCAGCTGATAGTTCACGGTCACATCTTTGTTGGTGACAAAAAGGTTAACGTTCCCTCATACCTCGTTCTTGCTGATGAGGAGGACAAAGTTACTTTTGATCAAGAGTCTCCTTTTTTCAATCCTGAGCATCCCGAGCGTTTCGAGAAGAAAAAGCCCGTCGATGTTAAGACTCAAACCACTTTAGAGAAGAAGCCTGAGGAAAAAGTTGAGAAAAAGGAGGAAAAACCTAAAAAGAGACAAGTTAAGAAGTCTTCCAAGAAGGTAAAAGATGAATCCGCAAAGTAGACCTAGACAAAGAGAAGCGTTGAGATGGGGCATTGCTCATATTTATTCCTCTTATAACAACACGATTATTCACATAACTGACATCACCGGAGCTGAGACAATCTCAAAGGCTTCTGGTGGGATGGTTGTTAAGGCACACAGGCTTGAGTCAAGTCCGACTGCTGCTATGAGTGCAGCAAAACGTGCTGCAGAAGAATCTATCGAGAAAGGAATTAACGCTGTTCACATTCGTATTCGTGCTCCCGGCGGCCATAACGGTCCAGCCAACCCAGGCCCAGGTGCCCAGGCCGCTATCAGAGCTCTTGCTCGTGTTGGTTTAAGAATTGGTATTATAGAAGACGTTACTGCCCTGCCTCACGATGGCTGCAGAAAAAAGCATTTCAGGCGCGGCAGGCGTGTGTGAGGTGAGTTTATGGATGTTAAGTTGTTGAGTAAGGATAGTGAAACAATGATTTTGCTTATTGAGGATGCTGATGCTACTGCCGTTAACACCCTTCGCAGACTAATCTTGAACGAGGTTCCTACCATTGCTATAGAGGAGGTTAATTTTTTGAAGAATTCTTCTGCTTTGTATGACGAATTCATCGCTCACCGTCTAGGCTTGACTGCTCTGAAGACCGATTTGAAATCCTACACAATGCCTGATAAGTGTAAGTGCAAGGGTAAAGGTTGTGCTCACTGTCAGCTCTGGTTTGGTCTGAAAGCACAGGGACCAAAAACTGTTTACGCTGAAGAATTAATTTCTAAGGATCCTAAGGTTAAGCCTTTGTATGCAAAGACTCCTATAGTAAAGCTTTTGAAGAAGCAGGTCCTCGAACTTGAGGCTGTTGCCGTTCTCGGCCTCGGCAAGGATCACATGAAGTTTTCTCCAGGTCTTGTTTTTTATCAGTCCTACCCCATAATTAAGGTTGGTAACGTTAAGAATCCTGAATCTATTGCTTCCATCTGTCCTACCAAAGTTTTTGCTGTTAAGAATAACAAGCTGGTTGTTGACGACGATACAAAATGTATTCTGTGCATGGCTTGTGCTGAGGCCTCTTCAGAAATAAAAGTTGATGGTAGCAAAAAAGATTTCATTTTTACAATCGAGTCTTTCGGCCAGCTCTCCCACAACGAGATGGTTTCGAAGGCTTTTGATGTTTTCGAGGATAAGCTTGAAGAATTTACGAAAAAATTAAAGGAAGTTTAGTAAAAATCTATCTTGTTTCTATTGATATATGAATTCTGTCAGATTGCTAATTTAGGCAGTGTAGAAAGATATTAAAAGCGTAATGAATCCTATTTTTTGTAGAATGCGGGAGTGCCGGAGTGGCCAAACGGGCTAGCTCGAGGGGCTAGTGGCTTAGTGCCTACGCAGGTTCGAACCCTGTCTCCCGCAGTAGTTTTTGAAACCATGAAAGGGATAATAACATTAAGAGGGCATCACATAAGCACATTAGCAGTTTATTATCTCAATCTTTATGAGTCTTCTAAAGGGAAGAAACCAAGGGCTCTAAAAGGGTACAGAGATTATTTTAATTTACCTAAAAGAGGGAAAAGCCCCTACATAGCCAACAGATTATTCTGGGATATTATCCAAAAACCAGAACTTGAAATACAATTAACTGATGATTTAGACATCCTTTGCCTTGGTGATCAAAATCATTTACCCTGTCTTAAAAGAACGCCAGAAGATAATTGTGAAAGGGATGATGAGGGTATTGATAAAAGACATTTAGGTGAGTACAATCTTAAGGTAGGACAAATAGTCCGTTCAAAAGAACTTCTGGAGGTTATTACCACATATTACAACAGGTGGGGTTTTCTTAGTCCTAGAGTTAAGCAACTCGAGGAAAAATTTTCAAAAACACAAGCTTTTTAAACCATTTTTACAAAGGATTTAAAGTTCTAAGATGAGAAGAACCGGACCTACAAACATTCACTTGAAGAATCTCATACGAGAGTTGAAGAAGTTGTCTAGGAAGGAGAAGGTTAATGTTTGGGATAGGCTTGCTGCTGAGCTTTCGAAGCCAACAAGGTCAAGGCGTGAGGTTAATCTTTTTACCGTTAATCTTTATGCTAATGATAATGAGACTGTTGTTGTTCCCGGCAAGGTTTTGGGTGAGGGCTTTATTGAAAAGCCTGCTAGCGTAGCAGCTTTCAGGTTTTCAGAGTCTGCTAGGCAAAAGGTTATTAAGGCTAAGGGAAGGGTTATGACGATTCAGGATTTGATGAAGTCTAATCCTAAGGGTAAGAACGTGAGGATTTTGGGATGATAATAAACGCTGAGAATTTGGTTTTGGGAAGGCTTGTAAGCTTTGTTGCGAAGAAGGCTTTGCTAGGTGAGAAAGTAGATATAGTTAACGTTGAGAAGGCTGTTGTTTCTGGAAGCAGGTTGAAAACTTTAGAACATTACAGGAAGAAAAGAGTTCGCGGCTATGCTTTACACGGTCCTTATTTTCCTCGAGATCCTTTGCGTATGGTTAAGAGAACTGTTCGTGGCATGCTTCCTTACAAGCAAGAAAAGGGAAGGCTTGCTTTCAAGCGCATTACTTGTCATATAGGCGTCCCAAAAGAATTTGAGGGTAAAAAATTGGAAACGATTAAAGAGGCTGACGCTTCTAAGGTTTACAGGACAAAGTTTATAACCATTGCTGAGATTTCAAAGCATTTGGGCCATAAAAGATGAAGAAAGTAGTCCATGTTTCAGGAAAGAGGAAGCATGCTATAGCCCGTGCTACTCTGAAACCTGGTAAGGGTATTGTTAGGATTAATAGTATGTTGCTTGATCATTATCAACCAGCTCTTGCTAGGTACAGGATTCAGGAGGCTTTGCAGCTTGCCGGTGATATTGCTAAGAAGGTTAACATCCAGGTTAAGGTTTTCGGCGGCGGTTGGCAGGCTCAGAGCGAAGCAGCAAGACTTGCCATCGCTCGTTCTCTTGTCGAGTTTAGTGGCAGCAAGGAGCTAAGAAAGAGTTATCTCGATTATGATAAGCATCTTTTGATTGCCGATACTCGTTTCAACGAACCTCATAAACCGAATGATTCTAAGCCAAGAAAAAAACGTATGAAGAGTTATAGATGAAGCTGTTTAGAAATATTTATAAATTTGGAGGAAGAAAAAGATTTGTATGATTGTTATGGTCAGATGTACGAGTTGCGGCAAGCCGATAGGTCATCTCTATGAGGAATACATAGAGAGGACTTCTAAAGGTGAGTCTTCTAAGAAAGTTCTAGATGAGCTTGGCCTTAAGCGTTATTGCTGCAGAGCTGTTTTCTTGGGTCATGTTGATCTTATAGATACTGTCGCTCAGTTCAAGAAAAGTTAATGCTTATGAAGCCTGCCATCCTCTTGTACGGTCCTAGTGATAAGAATAGGGACATGCTTTATTCTACTAAGTATTACACCTCTCATCCTTTTCTGTTTGTTATGATTAATGATTTGAAGTATGTTATCGTTGGTAAGTCAGAGATTCCAGACGCCAGGAAGCATGCCGTTGGCAACGAGGTCCTTTCTTTTGAGGATTTTCTTTCTTTCAAGGATTACGTTACTGTGGAGAGGAGGAACAATTCCTCTCCTTCCAGGCTTGGTTATTTTTCTGAGGTTGCTTCTTCTTTTTTGAGGCAGAGGGGAGTCAAACAAATTTTTGTTCAGCCAGATTTTCCTTTTAAGATGGGTCAGGTTTTGAAGTGGCACGGTTTTGCTTTGAAGGTAGAGGATTCTTCTCCTTTTTTCAAGCAGCGTCTTGTTAAGAGTGAAGAAGAATTGAAAGCTATTAAGCAAAGCATTGCTGCTGCTGAGCTTGTTCTTGGTAGCGTTGTTGAGATGATTCGTAAGTCAGATATACATAAGGATATTTTGTATCATGATGGTCTTCCTTTAACTTCTGAGGCTTTGAGGCAGTTCATAAGGCTTAATCTTTACGAGAACGATTTCGTTACTCACAATCCTATTGTTTCCTGTGGTTTTGATACAGCTTCTCCTCATAAGGAGGGTTCTGGCCCTTTGAAGTCAGATCAGCCTATCCTAATTGATATTTTCCCAAAATCTTTGAAGTCAAATTATTTTGCTGATATTACAAGGACTGTTGTGAAGGGCAGGGCTTCTTCCGATGTTAGAAAGGTTCATGATGCTGTTCTTGGTGCTAACGAGCTTGCTATTTCTATGGTTAAGGAAGACGTTAAGGTTTCTTCTATTCATGCTGCGGTTCATGATTTGTTTAAGTCTCGCAACTTTAACACCAACGAGGAGAGGGACTTTGGTTTTGTTCACAGCCTTGGTCATGGTATAGGCCTTGATGTTCATGAGCCCCCTAATCTTTCTGATAACGATGGTGTTTTGCAGGCCGGTAACGTTATTACGATAGAGCCCGGTTTGTATTACCCTACTATTGGCGGTGTCAGAATTGAGGATGTCGTTCTTGTTAGGAAGAATGGTTGTGAGGTTTTGACTTCTTATCCGAGAGAGCTGGAGTTGTAGGCAAACTTTTTATACAACCTCTATTTTTCTCATGTTTATGAGGGACAACTTGTGGCTCGCTTCTAGGCTTGACCGTATTTGGTATGCTTATTTTTATGACGTTGAAAAAGCTAACAACGTTTTTGTCAAGTTCAGGGGCAACTGGAAAAATAAGTTTGGCCACATCAAGAAGTCGAGGCATGGCGATACAGAGATTGTTGTTAATTCTTTGTTCAAAAACGAGAGAATTCCTGAGTTTATTGTTGATTTGACTCTTGCTCACGAGCTTGTTCATTATATGCACGGGTTTAACAGCCCCTACCCAAAACGTTTTGATTATCCTCATAAGGGTAACATCGTCAATAGGGAACTGATTGTTCGTGGTTTTAAGGAAGCGCTAAGGAAGGAGAAGCATTTCATGAGGCATGAGTGGCCTCGTTTGTATAAGGATTTGGCTCCTGATAAATCAAAACAGGATTTGTTCGATGAGCTTTTTCCGCGGAAGGTTTCAAAATTTAAATTCTTTTTTTGATGTTAGCAAGAGCAGAAGCGCTAGTACTATAGCCATTATCAGGAATACGTATCCCAGGCCGAATATTTGTGCGGCTATTCCTGAAAGTAGCAAGCCCAGTCCTGCTGCAGCGTATTTTAGTGACATGTCCATTCCCGACAGTTCTCCGCATTCTTTTTTTGGTATGCAGTTTGTTAGTTTCCCTCTTATTACGGATGTTATTGCTGCTGAGCATAACGAGAGGGCTGCGACGAGTAAGAATAGAATCCATATGCTTGTGGTTAGTGATATCATTATTAGTAGTATTACTAATACTATCATCGATCTTGTTATCAGTTTATTTTTTTGTTTTAGCGTTGAAAAGTATGACTCTGATATTAGGGGTAGGTAGTATAGCGAGGATATGATTCCTATTTGTAGGTAGCTTGCTTTTTGTTCGTTGAGAAATAATGGCAGCAGCATCGCAAGCGACGATGTTGCGAATATGTAGATGAAGGAGAATAGTTCTATCCTTACCATCTTTTTATTTTTTATGAAGTCCTTGAATTCTCTTATTATGAATTTGTCTTTTGTTACAACCTCCCTTATTCCTCTCATCATGCCCTCTTTTTTGTGGTCTTTCAACGTTAGCGTTATGAGTAACGCCAGAAATCCTGTTATGGATACTACTATGAATGATGAGAATCCGAATTTCATTAGGAGCAATGCACCTATTATAGGCCCTATAACATATGATAGGCTGCAAAGCGTGTCAAAAAGTCCGAATGCTTCGTATGCTGTTCTTTTGTCTGAGTGTTCTCTTACGTAATCTTCAAGGCTTACCCATATCGATGCTGCAGTGAACGAGTTGTAGACTCTAAGGAAGAAGAATTGTGTAAATGTCTTTATGGTTATCAGAAAGTAGCCCATCGGCAGGAATATCGTCAGCGTTGTCAGTAACAGTATTTTTTCTGAGACCCTGTTAACCAGCTGGCCGAGAGGGAGTGACCACAGTATAGCGAAGAGGTAAAGTACTGCTGTTATGAGACCCACATATGCGTAATTTCCAAATAGTTGTTTTAGGTAGATGAAGAAGAAGGGGTCTATTATCGCCCAGCCTAACGTGTATATGGCTGCGATCAGGCCTATTTTTTTTATGGGGCCTGGAAGGTTCAGCATCTCTTTTGTAAATCTCAGCTTAACCCTGTGCCTTCTTAGCAATTTTCGCACCTCTTTTTTCTCTGATGTAGGGAAACTTCATATACCTCTTGCAGGTTAGACAATAATATACCATTTTTTTGTTTTTTGTTCTTACCCTACAATTGATTCCTGGTTTTAAATACCTGTAGCAGTGTTTGCAGAATTTTGTTCTGTATTCTGTCAGTTTTATCTTCATTTTCATCGCTATTTTTCTTGCTAATTCCACATACCTGTGCGCTCTTCCAGGATTTTTTGAGAATTCTTTTTCTGCCTCTTCGAAGAGTTTTTTTATTCTCTCTTTTGCTATCTGTCTCTGCCTATCCTTCCTCACCAAAGTCATGATTTACTTCTTATTTTTTTGTTGTATATATAATTTACTATCTTTTTAGAAGTAAAAAAGTGGACAGCTTTCCAAGCCTCCCGCTCGGATAGAGCAGTACTACTTGGAACGTTGGCCTGTTTAACTATCTCGTGGACAAAGCCCATTCTTAAACTTGGTCCATTCCGAGATCGAAACGGGATCGGGTGGGACCAGGCCACTATGACCGTCCGAATTTTCTGCATTTTTACAGATTTATAAACCTATCGATTCACGTAGCTGTGTGTAAAAAGTCTTACTCTTTGAACTTGTTGTAGATATTCTCAGCAGTT
>CAYSAF010000028.1:0-10244 GCA_964428965.1 Candidatus Woesearchaeota archaeon | reverse complement strand
ATGTTAACACCTTAGAAGTATCTAATACCATCAACTTATGCCAAGGTTTTATTTTATCTGCCCTAACATACTTTATTTTATTTAACAAACCTTCAACTGCAACCTTATGTTCTGGGGTTACAATCAATTCCTTGCCAGACTGTGTTGTCAGCTTTACTAGCTGTTTGTTATACCTATACTTGTTAACAGATAGCACTTCATTATCCTTTTTTATTTTACTTTTATAAAGACCTAATGTTTTGTATTCTTTAGGTTTCGTGAATGCTGCAACATAATTACCCTTCCTTATTTTTTTGTTATTATTCAAAACTTTATTTACAAATGGGTTTATACTTAAATTTTTATTATTAATCAGAATACTACTTAATGGTGATAAACTTTGGAGCGGATCATGAAGTACATCGCCGAGAAGAGCACCGGCATGAGCCCCAGTAGCGTCGACAAAGGAAACCTGGGTCTTATCAGAATTGTCCACCAGGAGCCTAGGCACAACAACAGCACTACTCTTAACGCGCTTATTCAAGTTAAGAAAAATCATAAAACCAACAATGAAAACAATACCTGTAATCATGCTGGCAGCATAAATCACATCAGAAATCTGGCCTTTACGCCAGAAATAATAAGGCAGAAGGGAAATCACCAAAACTAAAAGAAACATCACAAAACTCTGATTCTTAAAAGAAGACATAGACTGAAGCTTAGCCCTGGTAACAAGAATCTTACCCTCACCCCTGGGAACCGTATTAATCAACGGCACATTATCATCAGTGGGGTTCGGAACAGAGATGATATCCTTAAGCCGCTCCTTAGGAAGAAGCTCAGCTGTAGCCTGGCCTAACAAAGACTTACCAGTGCCCGGATCACCAATAAGAAGAACATGCCTACGCTGCTTGGCAGCCTTCTTAATAATATCAACAGCCCCGTCCTGACCAACAATCTGATCAGCAATGGACTGAGCCACCTTGATATCCTTTGTAGATTCGTACTTAAGAGCCATAATAAAGTATATGAAGAAAAAATTTATAAAACTTGTTCTTAAGCCTAAACGATGTCCTCTTCAGCAACAACAACGAAGTCACCTATGGCCATGACAGCTGAATAGGGAATGGTAAAATTACCACCCTTGTCCCTCTCCAGGTCCAAACCCTGAGCATAACTTGTGGGATTTCTCAGAACAATATGAATCAACTCACCAGTCCTCGTCTCAAAAGTAATGTTGCCGACCTCACCGAAACGCTTACCAGACTTCGTAACAACAGTCTTACCCATTATCTGCCTAGCATACTTCTTTTCCCTCTCTTCGTCAACCATTTTAAATCCTCCTCAATTCCAAATATGCCAACTTCTTTATAAAGATTTCTAGTTTACAAAAAAACTATTCACGCTTAAACGTAGAGTTAATCAAAGCGGTTCCCCTCTCAACACCCTCCTCCCTCACACCTTCGGTGCTCTTGGTAAAAACATTAGCCACGGCAGCACCAGTCTGAACAACTTTACTGTCCTTGAAAACCTCATTCTTAGCAAAGATAGCACTAAAGATTATGAAAAGGATGAGTATTACAACAAGGAAAAAAACCAAGCGACCAGTACGCTTCAACAGGAAATGCTTGGCCACCTCAAAAGCAAGAACACCAACAACCATACCGATGATAAAAATGATCCAATCCATCCCCTCTTTCCTCCGAAAGGTTTTAAAGATGATAACAACAACTAATATATAAAGGTAATGATGGCATTCGGCGAACTGAAAATAGAAAAAGGAGAATTTTACGTGAGGAAAGCGGTAGGCAGGGCAGGAAAAGTAAAGATTAGGGTAAAGGACAGAAATAAAAAGACAAGAGTAAGAGCGCTTGAAGGGATAAAAGCAGTAAAAGACAACATATATGAGGACTTTGACAGGATAGAAAAAAACTTCCCAAACCTGAACACAACAGCAGAATTCTACAGGGAAATCATAGAAATAAAAATAGGAACAAAAAAACTGAAAGAGAGCATTGGAAGGATAAACTGGACAAAAAACAAGGCAGTACAACTCTACAAGGATTATGCGTATAGAATAAAGAACAGTAAAAACAACCGAATAGTAGAGAAAAACAAAAGGGAATACTACGGAAGGGTAAGCTCAATAACCAGGAAGATAAACAACGAGCTGAAGTTCCTAGAAGAGGCGAGGAGAAAAATAAAAGAGCTGCCAAACATAAAAACAAAAATAAAAACAGCATGCATAACCGGATTCCCAAACGTAGGAAAGTCAACACTGCTAAAAAAATTGACAAAGGCAAACGTGGAAATAAAGCCTTACGCCTTCACAACAAAAGACATAATGATGGGATACATAGGAAAAGAACTACAAGTCATTGACACACCAGGAACACTAAACAGGTATGACAGGATGAATGACATAGAAAAGATAGCACACACAGCCATGAAACACCTAGGAGAGGTGATAATATATGTTTTTGACCTAACAGAAAGCTGTGGTTACACAGTAAAACAGCAGGCAGAGCTGCTGGAGAATATAGAAAGAGAACACAAAAAAGAAATCCTCGTTTACCTGAGCAAAAGAGACAGGATAAAGCACGAAAAAATACTGATGTTTAGGATAGCACACAACAAATACAAGGTGTTTGACAACGCAGAAAAACTGAAAGAATATTTGGTACACCCCCTGACCCCTATTTCTAGTGGAGAAAAATAACCGAAAAGCTTACGAAAATAGCAGAAAACATACAAAAAGCATAAATCAAAACCTAAAAAACAACAGAAAATACACAAAATGTCTGGTTAGTAATTCGAAAATGACAAAAAAATGCTATTTTATGACTGCAGACGGTAAAAACAGAAAATTTTATTATTATATTAAATAAAAAATTCTATTTATTATTTAAATATTTATGTAATGTAGTATAATATATACATTATATTTTATATATTAAAATGAAAAAGTGTTATTACTTAAAAAAAGTTCCACAGGAAGGAATGGTGTTACTTTTTTACAGCTTTTCCTAATTTAAAAATGATAACATAAGAATATGAGAAAAAATATAAAATTAAATGTGCAATGGAATACATGGGGTAGGGGATACAACTTACAAAATAACAATCTTTAAATATCACATAGTGAACTCACATAATAAATTTTAAAAAATTTTTAGACCAGCTGTAAATAGAAAGGGGGGAATTATGTCTGAAAAGGGGTTGGGTAAGTTCTTGGAAAACTATCTCAATAGAGAGCCGCTGTTCATAAATAAAAAGTACTTACAGTCAACTTACGTGCCAAAAGAAATACCGCACAGAAAAAAACAAATGGAAGAGGTAGCAAGCATACTAGCGCCGGCACTCAGAAAGGAAAAACCGTCAAACCTATTCATCTACGGAAAAACAGGCACGGGAAAAACAGTAGTGATAAAATACGTGACAAGAGAGATAGAAGAAATGGCACAGAAAAACAACGTGCCACTAAAAATAGTTTATCTAAACTGCAAATTACAAAGGGTAGCTGATACAGAATACAGACTGATAGCACAAATCATCCAAGAGATGGGAGGAAAAGTAGCAACCACAGGGCTACCAACAAAAGACGTATATGACATATTCTTAAAAATAATAGAAGAGAGAAAGATAATGCTGATAATAATACTAGATGAAATAGACCAGCTAGTCAACAAAATCAACGACGAAATTCTGTACACACTAACAAGGATAAACACAGAGCTGAAACACAGCGTAGTAAGCCTGATTGGAATATCAAATGATTTGCAATTCACAAACGAACTAGATGCTAGAGTAAAAAGCTCACTTTCAGAAGAGGAGATACTCTTTGAACCGTACAACGCAATACAACTACAGAGCATACTGAGGCAGAGAATAAAAATGGCAATACACGAAGGGTCGCTAGAAGAAGGGCTGATAGAAAAGTGCGCGGCTTACGCTGCGAGGGAGCACGGCGATGCGAGAAGGGCTATAGAGCTGCTCAGGGTAGCAGGAGAGCTAGCGGAAAGAAACAACCAAGACAAAATACTGATAAAAAACCTTGACCATGCAGAAGAAAAAATAGACAGGGACAGAATAGTGGAAGCCATAAAAATAAACCCAAAACAATTCAAACTGGTAACATACTCGATATTAGAACTGAACAAAGATGACGGACAAAAGATATTCACGGGAGACATATATGATAACTATAAAAAATACAGCTTAAAAACAGGAGTAAGGCCACTAACACAGAGAAGAGTGTCAGACATCATAGCAGAGATGGACATGCTCGGAATCATAAACACCAAAGTGATCTCCAAGGGAAGATACGGAAGAACCAGAGAGATAAGACTAGAGCTGCCGGAAACAACTGTACAGGAAGTGACAAAAATGCTGAAAGAGGGCCTAAACCTATGAATGAAGAGCTCATCAAAAACTTCATAGAAGAAGGCTACCTGATAAGCTCAGACCTCATGGAAGAAGAGCTTGACGAAAAATTCTTACAAGAAATCAACAAAAAAATAAGGACAGCAAACAAACCCCTAGTGATAAACAAAGACTTACACAAAGTTCTCAAAAGAACAAAAAACCCCTTGGTAATCAACTGGGCTGAATTCGAGAGATCGAGAGCGCTGATGGAGAAGGGCAAGAACGGGAAGGTGTATGAAACCTTCCTAGACCTGATGGAATACAACATCGACGAGGAGAAAAAAGAGAGAATGGACACGATCCTAGAAGAAATAAAACAACCGGAAGAAGAGATAGAGTTAACAAATGGGGAAACAATAGAGAACAACGTCATAGTACTGGAATCTTACAAAGAAGACGCACAAAAGAGAGATATACAAGACTTCGTTTCCTACTTCAGAGCCAGATACAACTCATTAAAGGAAATACTACAAAACAGATCCGACCTCCAAAACGTGGTCTCCATAAACAGACTGAGCAACAAAAACAAAATGCCAAGAACAGAGATCATAGGGATGATAGCAGAAAAAAGAACCACAAAAAACGGCGGCGTAAACTTACTACTAGAAGACCCGACAGGACAGATAACAATAATAGTAAACAAGGACAAAGCAGTCCTTGTGAACCTCGCCAAAAACCTGGTGACAGACGAGGTTGTAGGTGTGAGAGGGACTTTAAGCGGACAAGTCATCTTTGCGAACGAAATACTCACACCCGACATACCGCTGACAAAAGAAATAAAAAAAGCACCAGAGGAAGCTTATGCGGTATTCACGGCAGACCTGCACATAGGCAGCAACCTATTCCTGGCAAAAGACTTCATGAGATTCGTCAACTGGGTAAACTGCAAGAGCGGAAACAAGGAACAGAGAGAAATTGCAAAAAAAACAAAGTACATATTCATAATAGGGGACCTGGTGGACGGCGTGGGGATATACCCGGAACAGGACAAAGAGTTGGCAATAAACGACATAAGAAAACAATACTCAAAAGCAGCAGAGATATTAAGCACGATAAGAAAAGACATAAGAATAGTAGTATGTCCGGGCAACCATGATGCCCTGAGAATATCAGAACCGCAACCGCCGCTGAACGAAGAGCTGGCACCAGAGCTGCACAAAATACCAAACATAACTATGGTAAGCAACCCAGCAATCGTAAACATACACTCATCAAAAGAATTTCCTGGGTTTGACGTGCTAATGTACCACGGCTACAGCTTTGACTATTACGCAAGCAACGTAGACTACATAAGACTAAACGGGGGATATGACAAACCAGAACTCATAATGAGATTCCTACTGCAGAAAAGGCACCTTGCACCGACACACGGATCAAACCTCTACATACCTGACAAAAAGAAAGACATGATGGTAATAAACAAGGTACCAGACTTTTTCGTAACTGGACACATACACAGGGCAGCGATATCAAGCTACAACAACATAACAACCATATGCGCGAGCTGCTGGCAGTCAAAAACAGCATTCCAAGAAAAAACAGGACACCACCCAGAACCGTCAAGAGTGCCTGTAGTAAACCTGAAAACAAGAGAAGTGAAGATGCTGAAATTTTCAAGCTAAAGATTGCAAACGCACTTAAAGTAGAGGATCAGTTCGTAAAAAGAGTTACAGAACTTTTCGTTCTGCTAAAATTTTAGAAACCAAAAATTTATATAGTTATCTTTTATAACATATGTAATATGATAAAACCAATTGTTCATAAAAAATACCTTAAGTTATATGAGGAAACTGCTAAAAACAGGATTATTGAAGTTTTGTTTAGGTACCCTGAAAAAGAGTTCAGTTTAAGCGATTTAGCAAGGGAGGGAGGAGTAGCAAAGGCAAACATAGGTACTATTTTAAAGGAATTTCAAGAAGCAGGCCTGATAAATATTGAAAAATTAAGCAAGATATGGAGAATAAAAGCAAATCAAACAAACTGGCTTTATACCAGAAGCAAGATAGTTTATAATTTAAATTTCGTCTACAGAAGTGGGCTAATTGAGTTTCTTGTTGATCTTTTTAAAAACCCTAAAGCTGTAGTCTTGTTTGGAAGTTTTAGAAAGGGAGAAGATTTATCAAATTCAGATATAGATATAGCAATAGAATCTGGTGAAGTTAATAAGTATAAAATTACTGGATTAAGAGAACTGGCAGAGTTTGAAAAGATTATAGGAAGAAGAATTCAGCTACACTTATTTAGTAGAGAAGATGTAGATATTGGGGTATTTAACAATATTGCAAATGGCATTGTGCTATGGGGGTTTTTGGAGGTGAAAAAATGAAAAAAGAGTTCATAGATATTTGGCTTAAAACAGGTATCTTAAGAAATAAGCAAAAAGATACAGAAAAGATTAAGGCAATGATAAATTCTGCTGAAATAAATGCTCGAGTTACTAAAGCAATTAAGCTAAATGAAGATACAGCAACTCTAATTTTTAGAGAAATCTATGAATCAATCAGGCAATTAGGCGATGCAAAATGGGGTCTTCTTGGTTTTGAACCTGGTAATCATGAAATAAGTATGGAAGTACTTAAGGAATTTGATATAAAAGACAAAGTTAAGCTGAATTCGCTTGACAGATTTAAGAAAACACGGCACGATGTAAACTATAGGGGTTTTAGAGCTACCATACCCCAAGCAGAGGAAATTTTAGATTTTTGGAATAAGTGCGGAGAGAAGATTCTTAAAATTCTGAGAAAAGAAATAGAAACCAAATAATTCGTTTTCTAACTAACAGAAATTCTAAATGGAACATGCATTACCATCTCCACCATAAGCCACACTAATCCCAGTTTTTGTATATGCTCCTGCTAAAATATTCTCTCTCATGATTCCTCCACCTTCCCTTTTCAGAAGAAGCACAACCATTTAATCTCCAATATCCTTTGCATGAATTGGCTTGATTAATATTCCTTCAGGCTTTTTCTCAAATATTCCGTAATCCCCTGGCTTAATCTTATAATCCTTCAATACATCAGATGGGAATCTCATAACCATAGAATTCCCTAATGTGCCAAATTTTCTAACCATCTTTCTTTTTCCAGTCTTTATATCAAACTTTATCAGTTCGCTTGAAGTAAAATATTCTTCACCGCATTTAGGACATTTCAGGCAGTCTAAAGTAACACCTTCCTTTACAGTTTTAGCTATCTTAACGTCTCTTCCACATTTATAGCAAGTTTTCATGAATTTTTTCATTTTCCCTTTCCCTCCTGTTTCTTGGTTGTTGGCTTGACATGAATCAAAATGATGTTTTCATGTTCTACATATGATAAGCACAAATATTTTCTTCTGAATGGATAAAATACGTTGTATTTATTCTGTTTTTTGGAGATTAAAACATGCTCACCTTCATCAAGCACGTCTAATACAAATTCAATAGGTTTCTTCAGTTTATCAAACTCCTCTTTAAAATGCCACGTGAATACCAATAACTTTCCTCTCCAACATAAATCTTCAAAATATATCTTTATCACCTTATAGATATCTATTAATATAGATAGATATTTATAAACTTTTCGGTAATTTTTCTCGTCTCTTGAGTATTAAGTCAATCATCCTCCAGCTTTGAAAACGGAAACTCCTAAATTCTACACTCGGCTTCTCCTCGACTTTATAGTAAAAAAGTAAGAATTTTATTGAATTTAATCGCTGTTAAGTTCCTTTTTCTGAAAGAAAATTCGGAGCGTTGGGCTCGCGAACATAAATTAGAGCTTTATTTTTGAATCTTCCAGCCACGTATGAGCCCATTTTTTAAATAATTCTGCCTTTGGTTTGGTCAAGTTAAGTTTTTGTCTATTCTTATCTAGCAATTGGTTCGCCTTTTGGTAAATTAATTTATTCTCTTTTATCAAACTCAAAATATATTTTTTGTCAATTTTCAAATTTTTCTTGTCTATGTCAATAATCTTATTATTTTTTATAGTTAAACAAGAAATCTTACTGATATTTTCCTTTGGTATTGTTATAAAACCTTCAAAAATATCTTCATAAAGACTTGTTAAATTATCAGCTTCTTTAATAGCAAGACCATACTTTTGAACTATTGCCCCTGAAGCTCTAAAATCTTTATTTTTTACCTTTGGCATTTGAAAGTATAAAAATATTGTAACAACCTCGCTTCCGATATTTGTATTAAGCTCTTTAATTGTCTTCGAATTTAAAATTTTATTTCTATTTAACGCCCATTTATATTCAGAACCATAACCTTTTAGAAAGTCTTCATAAACTTGCTTAGCTTGATAGAATCCATTATCAAAAAGATCTCTTAATATACGAATAGCAGAAACACATTGTTTTTCGTATTTATTTTGAGTTTTGAATTTCTTTTTATTCCAAGTATCTTTTGTTAATTTAATGATTCTAAGAAAATATTTACAACTATAACCCTTTTCATCAACAAGATTATCAACACCAATCATTGCTGACCTAATTAAATGTAGAAATTTTTGATTTTCTTTTCCAAGTGGCTGGAAGATTTTTTCTTCTAAAATCCATCTTTGTTTCATATTTAAAATGAGACTATTAGTCTATATAAAATTTATGACAAACTTAGCGAGCGAGCCCAGTGTTGTATAATCGCTGTTAAGTGACCCGAAGGAGCGAAAGCGACTGAGAGCGCAGCATGGCAAGGATTTTCTGAAAGAAAATCCGCAGAGTGCGAGTGGCGGCGAAAACTTTAAATATATTTGATTTAATCATAAAGATATGATAGAAGATACGATAAGATATAAAGAGTTCAAACGTCCTGAAATTAGGCCAATTGATTTTCTTCCAATATATGGCCTCTATACTTATCAAAACAGGATGACACATGAATACTTATCGTTTATAGACTTCATAAAAAAAAATCCTGTAGAAATAGGCAAAGATATAATATCTGATACAAGGGGATTGATTAATCCTTCAACAAGAAAGAAAACAATAGATCACTTAGTGGCAGCAGGAACCGAGAACTGGCCATTGGAAGAAAAGAGAAAAGAGTGCACACTTACAGCACTACAAAATGTGTTACTAGTTTCTTATCATATATGTGGTACTGGCATGGCAGTATCGTACGGTCTTAATCAAATATTATAATTCTATACTTTATTCTTCACAAAGCCGCCACGAGCATTTCACTTAATCGGTGTTAAGTCCCCGCGAATACTTGGAGCGACCGAGAAACCGAAGGTTGCGAAGAGTTCGTGCGGGGGGCTTGTAACATGCGAATATTTAAATAAAGAACGCTATTCACAGAACACATGGCGTTAGAATATATTTTAACTGAGAAAGAGTTCATAGAGAAAAAAATAGGTGATAAAGTTGTTTTTGGCAAAAAACCTGATGATTTAATAGGAGCACTGGAAAATTTAACTGAATTCAAATCATATGAAATTCAGGGAAAATATTGGATTGACAAATACTCATATGGTTTTGAAATTATAGATGATGTTGGAGAGTTGCAAAGATTTCACAGCGTATTTTTTCTCTCATCGAGCGAAGAAGGCATGAAGTAGACCTCCGCACGAATTGAATATAATCGCTGTTATATTCTCCGAATGAAATGAGGACGAGAAGACCGAAGGGCGACGAGAGTTCAGAAAGGAAAACCTTTTTAATTTACTGCTATTACAAGAATGCATGAACATAAGATATCAAGAAGGGACAGATATAGCAACTCAACAACTTGACGGTCTCTGGAAAGCTATAGGTTGGAGACCTAGAGGGGAACAAAAATGGAAAGAGGTTCTATCTAAATCTCATTACATATATGGCAAGGATACCCAGCAGTTTAGTGCTGGGGGGAATTGCCA
>CAYSAF010000027.1:0-12013 GCA_964428965.1 Candidatus Woesearchaeota archaeon | reverse complement strand
GTTTTGCAGCCTAGGCCTTAATGCCACCGTTCTATGAACGGTGGTTCTTTACAAAGAAAAATAAAAAATTACCTCTTCATTAGTTTGACGACAGCGAAAGCAGCAAAGCCTGTCCCTAAACCAAAAAATATGCCCCATGCGAGCTTATACTAAAAATGTGCAAAGCTGTATTATCTCTACAGGTTCCAAATCCTTCATAATGTCCTTAGGTCTCTCAAATTTCATTATTACTTTGAAGCGCTGAAGAATAAAAAACTATTTAAACTTAATCTTATCCTTTAATCGACATAAGAGGGGGTAGATTATGACAGAATACGAGACAAAGAATGTAGAATTGAATCAAGAATATCTGCACAATTGGAGACCTCCATGCAGTTGTGGAATCTCTCTGGATAGAATAGATCTCGAAATACCAGATTATGTGCCTCTTGAAAAAGAGGAATTACATAATTGGAGACCTCCATGCAGCTGCGGTATTTCTCTGGATAGAATAGACCTGGAAGAATTACTGGAATAAAAACCAAAAATGAAAAATCAGGGTTTAGAAGAAACAATTAGCAATAATCATAATACTGAGTACGTGAACCTAAAGAAGCCGGAAAGCCGACTCTTAGAATCAGAAGGCAGGTACTTCATCTCCCATTCGCCATCTGCAAGTATAGTACCCGTTGACAAAAAACTGGCAAGCTTTATTGTGGGATTACCCAATGTCTATGATGGAATACTCATCCAACAACTTCAACAACTTCTCAATTATGGGGTCCTCACAATGGGGATGAAGCAACAAAAAATAGAGACAGTTCATTGCGTAAGCCCACCAATAAAAACACTAATCTTCCATGTAAATCAGGAATGCAACCTGAGGTGTATACACTGCTATATCGAAGCAGATCCATCAAAAAACTATCAACTCGACGGACAATTAATATCCCATACCATAACAGACTTTGCAGAAATGGGTGGTTTAGTAATTGACATAACTGGAGGTGAACCACTGCTAAGAAAAGACATCTTTAATATCTTTTACAATGCCAAGAACAGCGGGCTTCACACAAACCTACTCTCAAACGGAACCAACATTACCAAAAATACAGCCAGTAAGATAAAAGATACTACAAACAGGATAACAATAAGCCTAGATGGATTAAAAGAGGCACATGATAGTGTAAGAGGACGCGATACCTTTGATCAAGTCAGCAGATCCCTTGATAACCTCAGCGAGGAGAACGTGTCCATCGGAGCAACAACTATGCTAACTTATATGAATCTCAACGAATTGGGAAGTGTTCAGGACTTTCTCCTCACTAAAGGAGTCAAATACTGGAACCTTGTGCTACCAAGAAGATCGGGAAGATTCAAAAATGAGTACCTACCTGACAAGACCTGCGAGGAATGGTTTTCAAACCTAAACAAATACTATGCTATCTTAAGGGAGGTAAAGGAAAAAGCAAAAGAATCAAACATGGAAGTAGTGATAGATCATGTTATGATCCCATATAATGACAGAAAGGGTGCAAGAATAGATAACAGCTTGAATCATTTATTGTATAACAAAGGACGAGTGTGCTGGGACAATACAATAACAATCCTACCAAATGGAGATGTAAAAGGTTGCTTATTCATCGACAATTTTGTATACGGAAACCTCAACAATGCGGGCCTAAAAACAATCTATACCTCTAAAAACAGAAAAGAAACAATTGAAAGATTCAAACAATTTAAGGGCGAAAAAGAATGCCCGATAATACCCATCTGCAATCATTAATAACGTTAAATTTTCTTTGTCATCCTAAACTTATCGACAACAAAACCCCACTCCATATACCGCTCGATAGCTTTCTTATTCTCAGGGTTTACATCAATCCTGCAATATTTTATCCCCTTCTTTTTGAAATCCTCCAGAACCGCATCCTTCAATTTTAAGGATATTCCCTTCCCCTGATAAGGCCTTGAAACAAAAATATCATCAATGTAACCGTAATCTCCATAAGTGCTTCTTTCCACATAACCAAATATATAACCGACAGCCAACTTGCCATCCCTTGCAAAATAGAAGAATTTATCCTTGCCAAACTTGAATCCAAATTCTTTACTAAGCTCCTGTTTAGACAACCCTCTTATTTTGTACCTCGATAAGCTCCTATAAATCTGTACAAACTGGTTATAGAGTCCAACAAAGTCCTCAAAATCTTCTTTTCTTGCCTTCTGGACGATTATCATAGTAAGAGCAGATTTTTTTATTTCTTATAAACCTTACTAGTACTCTCATACCTTACAACTCCCTTTTAGGGAGTTGCTGTTTTATGCCCACTGTCAATGCCCTTAATCTGGATTCTTTCATAGAATTAAAAATCAGCCCCAGGCGAGCTTACATCAAAAATGTGCAAAGCTGTGGGATTATAGGTGCTATAATCTTTCTAAAAAAAAGAAAAATAAAAAATTACCTCTTCATTAGTTTGACGACAGCGAAAGCAGCAAAGCCTGCCCCTAAACCAAAAAATATGCCAAAAGGAACGTTATCAAACAAAAAACCCAGACCCATTCCTATAAACAGACCAGCGGGTATGAACAAACCACCAGCATCACCCTTTTTCTTGTCCATGAAAACACCTCCTCAAAAATAAAACAGAAAACGCATTTTTATACTTTTTGGTCACACACGTTTTTTTTGGAAAGGTTTAAATAGAAAAAGAAAAAATGAATAGCTATGGATTTTAACAAGATAATAAAAGAGATAAAATCCTTAAAAATCCAGGGGGCTGAAAACGTAGCACGTGCTGGTATCAAAGCTCTCAAGCTGAAGCACGACACTAATTCTATCAACAAAATAATAAGCGCAAGACCAACAGAGCCATGCCTTCGTAATGCGATAAGGTTTGCGTTAATGGACATAAAGAAAAATGCTGACTTGGCTTTAAAACACTTTGACGAAGCAGAGAGAAAAATAGCAGCCATAGGAAGCAGAAAAATAAGGAACAACGACATAATATTCACACACTGCCACAGCAGCACCGTGATAAGCATACTGAAAGAGGCGGCAAAAACAAGGAAATTCAATGTATACGCAACGGAAACTAGGCCGTTGTATCAAGGCAGGAAAACTGCAACTGAATTAGCAAAAGCAAAAATACGGGTAAGGCTTTTCACGGATTCCTCAGGGAGATTTGCGTTGAAAAAAGCAAACCTAGCCTTATTTGGTGCAGATGCAATAACATCAGAAGGAGAGATAATAAATAAAATGGGAACAGAGATGTATGCAGACATAGCAGAAAAATACGACATACCTGTTTATTTCTGCACAAACTCATGGAAGTACGATCCTATGACAGTTTTCGGCTTTGAGGAAGCAATCGAGAGGAGGGAGGCAAGAGAGGTATGGAACAGACCGCCAAAAGGCGTTGAGATAAGCAACTTAGCATTTGAGATTGTAGAACCGGAACTTGCCACGGGAATAATATCAGAGCTGGGAGATTATTCACCCACAACATTCATAGAAGAAGTAAAGAAGAATTATCCTTGGATTCAAGGAATGAGGTGATTGAGGGGCGCCTCTAGCAGGCGCTCTTCAAAACATTCTAAAAAGAAAAACTAGTTTACCCTATCCTTAGGAACTTTAGGGAGACTATAAAGACGCGCAACACCAACCTCCCAAAAGGAATATCAAAAATCCTTGACCCATTCAGCAAGAAAAAACTGTAAGAAATTACCTTCTCCAATTCCTTCTTCTGTTATCCTCACCAAAATGGCTCCTGGGTTCACGCCTGAAACCACTTGGCTTCTCCTTCCACTTTATAAGAACACGCTCAACATAAGGCGTCTGCTCCTTGGTTATTTTCACATCAATGTCCCTCAAAACCCTTGTGAAATTATCATGGTGCCTCTGAGAAAGAATACTTATTGCCTTGCCCTCAACACCAGCACGGGCAGTCCTCCCCACCCTATGGATGTAATCCCTGCCATCCTTCGGTATGTCATAGTTGTAGACATGAGAAACGCCCTTTATGTCAAGACCCCTCGCAGCAACATCGGTACAAACAAGAACATAGGTCTTCTTAGAATCATTAAACTGCTTCATCGTGCTAGTCCTCTTTGACTGGGAAAAACCGCCGTGAATAGCCAACGCATCAATACCTGAAAGCCTAAGATTCTTAACAACAAAATCGGTGTTCTTCTTAGTGTTGCAGAAAACCATAACCAAACCAGCCCTCTCATGCTTCAGCAAATGCACAAGCAAAGAGAATTTCATATTATCTTGAACATCATAGTAAACCTGTGTTAACTTGTGAGGATCAACATAAACCTCTGCAGAAACCTTAACAGGATCCTTCATGTATTGGTTAGCGATGTGATACACATCTTCAGATATAGTGGCTGAAAAAAGCAGGGTCTGCCTATTTTTGGGACATATCTTAATTATGTGCTCAACATCAGGAAGGAAACCCATGTCAAACATCCTATCAGCTTCATCAAGAACAAGAATTTTCACACGAGTCAAGTTTATTGTCCTGCGCTCAAGATGGTCAAGCAACCTGCCGGGTGTTGCGACAACAACATCAGCAGACCTAAGCTCATGAATCTGAGGATTTATTGATACACCACCATAAACAGGGATAATACTCAACGGCTTGTACTTGGAAAATTTTTTCAAGGCCTTAGAAACCTGCTCCGCCAACTCCCTAGTAGGTGTCAGAATCAATGCTTGAATTCCCTTACCTTTCTCACAATTATGTATTATGTCAGCCCCAAAAACAAGGGTCTTACCAGAGCCGGTAGCAGAGCCAGCTATAACATCCTTGCCCTCAAGAATCAGAGGAATTGATTTTTCCTGTATCTCGCTAGGCTTCTCAAACTTCTCTTCCTCAATTACCCTTATTATGTGATGTGTAATCCCTAATTTCCTAAAACGTTCCATATATCATAAAAGAAAAAGCCAAAATTTTCATTTGTTTTTCTTTTCTTTTCTCCAAATAACTTTTGGGAAACACCGTTTATAAATGTTGTGAATACGCAAAAAACCGAAAAACTTATTATAACATCATAAAACAATATTCTAAAGAGGTGATAAAAAGAGATGGCAAAACAGCTCATATGCTTTGACATGGACAACACGCTGATAGATGCGGACAAGCTTCACGTCCTAGCATTCGACAAAGCATTCAGAAAGAACAATTTGAAGAAAGTAAAAGCAACCAGGTTGAAAAAACAATTCGGTAAACTAGGTGTTCTAATCGTTAAGGATTTATTTCCAAAACTAACTGACAAGCAAGCATTCCAAGTTCTTATGGACCATGACCATTATGTCTACACAGAAACAAAAAAATACGCAAAGCCATTCAAGGGCATAAGAGAAACTTTAAAAAAACTGAAAAAAGAATACAAACTAGGCATAATATCAAACTGCAAACACAAAGAGATAATACAAATCCTTAATGCAGCAAAACTTGACAAAAAACTGTTCAGCGTTTTGATAGGAAACGATGATGTCAAGCACGGAAAGCCATGGCCTGACGAGATACTCAAGGCTGAAAAGCTTGTGCATGTAAAATCATGGTACATGGTTGGAGATACAATTTACGACATAATGGCAGGAAAAAAAGCAAAGGTAAAAACAATAGCTGTTTTAACAGGAAACTACACAAGGGAAATGCTTAAAAAATCCAAACCAGACTTTATACTAAGGAGTGTTAATGATATTCCAAGGGTGCTAAAAAATGGGTGAGGATTACATAGACCTGAAATTCAAGCCGAGAAAAACAGACTTAGTAGCAGAATTCAGACTGGAACCCAACAACATAAGCTTTGAAAAGGCAGCAAACCACATAGCAGGGGAATCAAGCATCGGAACATGGACTGATATTACAACGACAAAAAAGAGCATAGGAACAAGGCTTGGACCCCATGTTTTCTACATAAACAAGAAAGACAAGACCATAAAGGTAGCATACCCTGAAGAATTGTTCGAGCCGGGAAACATGCCGCAAATACTCAGCTCGGTAGGCGGCAACATATTCGGAATGAGGGTTGTAAAACATCTTAGGTTAGAGGATGTTCACTTCACAGAAAAACTTGTAAGAAGCTTTAAGGGGCCTGCATACGGAATACGGGGAATAAGAAAGCTGCTGAAAGTAAAATACAGGCCACTAGTTGGAACGATAATAAAACCAAAGGTAGGTCTAAATGAGAGGGATCATGCAAGGGTTGCCCATGACGCCTGGTTCGGCGGCTGTGACATAGTAAAAGACGACGAGAATTTATCAAACATGAGCTTCAACAGGTTCAAAAAAAGAGTAGAACTAACTTTAAAACAGAGGGACCATGTTGAGAATGAAACAGGAGAGAGAAAAATTTATATGCCAAACATAACGGCAGAAACCATGGAGATGATCAAAAGGGCTAAACACGTCAGGAAATCCGGCGGAGAATACATCATGATGGACATAATAACAGCAGGGTGGGCAGCCCTGCAGACGGTAAGGGATGAAAACCTGGGAATGGTTATACACGCGCACAGAGCAGGGCATGCGATGCTAACTAGAACAAGCCAGGGAATAAGCATGACAACGATAGGAAAAGTAGCGAGACTGATAGGAGTGGACCAATTACACATAGGGACTGCACACGTGGGAAAGATGGAAGGGGGTGTAAAAGAAATACAAGAGATAGAAGATGAGATAGAGAACAAGATGATAGTAAGTGACAAAAAACAACACGTGCTGGAACAGGATTGGTACAACGTAAAACCAGTTTTTGCGGTAGCATCAGGCGGACTTCATCCCGGATCATTAAAGAAGCTGATACAGAGGATGGGAATGAACGTAATCATGCAATTCGGCGGGGGAATACACGGGCATAGGATGGGAACAGTGGCAGGGGCAAAAGCGGTAAGGCAAGCACTGGAAGCGGTGATGCAAGGGAAAAGCCTTGAAGAATATGCAAAGAAAAACATGGAACTGAAAGCAGCACTCAAACAGTGGGGTCAAAGCTAACATTTTTAAACTAATAGCTTTTACCATATTCTCGATGTTGAAAACAGATCTTCATTTACACACAAACGAAGGGATAAAACACTTTGACAGCAAAATAAAACCACAAGAGCTGATAAAAAAAGCGGCAAAACTAAAGTTTGATGTTCTATCTCTAACAGAGCACGCTGCTTACTCAACACTTTTCGGAGTCAAATACACAAAAAACCCCCTATCAACTTACTACAAATACAAGGATTATGCCAAAAGCAAGGGAATAAAGCTCATACCAGGAATAGAGGCTGTGATGGACGGCAAGGAGGTACTGCTGATAAACTTCGAAGGGGATGCGAAAAAATACACGCAACTTACAGACCTGGAAAAACTAAGGAACGAAAACGTGCTCGTAATGGCACCACACCCTTTCCTTCCCAGAAGCACATGCCTTGGAAAAAAACTGGTAGAAAACATAAATGTGTTTGATGCTGTGGAACACACAAACGTATACATAAAACAGATAAACGTAAACAAAAAAGCAGAGGAGGTAGCGAAGAGATACAATAAACCCATGGTAGCTACCTCAGATGCCCACTTTCTAGGAGGATTCGGGAGAAACTACAGCTTAATAGAATGTGAGGCCAAAACTGACAGCATACTGGAAGCGATAAGGAAAAACAAGATAAAAATAGTAAGCGAACCTTGGCAGCCTTGGGAGCTTGCGTATTTATTATGCTTCGGGCTCTACTGCGAAGTTTCTAAAGAACTACTGCATTTTTTTTATTAACTCAGCAACAAGCTTGCCGTCGACCTTGCCGCGATACTTTTTCATGACTTCACCCATGAGGGCGTTAAAAGAAGCACCCTTATTAGCCCCGATAATTTTCTTGATTTCCTTCTCCAACTCTTCGTTAGAAGCAAGCTTGTACCTGGAAACACTCAAACCCTTACCAGAAGCAACTTCAGCAAGCAACTCGAGAACAGCCTCCCTTGAAATCTCTCCTCTCTCAAGACAAGACAAAACCTCCCCGATGTGGGTTAGCTTAATTTTTGAAGAGTCAAATTTCAAACGGCTCCTGATCTCCTTTGGAACCTCAATCAGGGTGTGAGCGATGAAAGAAGGCTCAATTTTAGGGAACCTCTTGACAAGACCCTCAAAATCAACTTTGGATTTTATAACCTCCCTTGACAAGTCAGCATTCAACCTGTACTGCTTCCCAAAACGCAAAGCACGCTCGGCAATCAACTCAGGAAGCTTGATCTTGGAAATCATCTCCTTACTTATTTTTACAGGGAGAACATCTGTCTCCGGATACATGCGGGCAGAACCAGGCATGGGCCTCATAAAAGAGGTGGTGTTATCGGGATTGGCTTTCCTAACCTCATTACTGACTTTCTTGGCAGAGTTTATCAAATCGAGCTGACGTCTAACTTCATACTCGATAATTTTCGGAATGCTTTTCAGATCCTGAAAACCCTTAACCTCAACTCTTGCGCCGCCCTTAATAGAGAGGTTGATGTCCTGCCTTATCGTACCGAGGCCGTGTTTGACCCTTCCGGTAGAACGCAAAATCATACCAAGAAGTTCAGCAACCTCCTTAGCATGCTCAGGAGTTTTGATGTCAGGCTTCGTCTGGATCTCAACAAGAGGAATACCCAGGCGGTCAAGACGCCAAACACGAGAAGTTTCCTCTTCTTTAACATTTTTTGCTGCCTCTTCCTCAAGATAAACATAACCAATACCGACACGGCCGAGAGAAGTTTCTACATAACCGTCCTTAGCGACCAAAGCAGTCCTTTGGAAGCCAGCGGTGTTTGAGCCGTCAACAACGGTCTTTCTCATAACATGAACATCGTCAACTGGTTTAGCGTTAAGAAGAAGAGCAATCTGCAAAGCAATACTCAGAGCATCAAGATTGAGAGGGCTAGGTGGTTGCTCGTCAAACTCAACGTTACAAGTCGTGTCTGAATAGCCCTCATAAACAAACTGCAAGCCCTTGTCCATCTCAAACTTAGCAGCAACATCAACATCACCGGCTTCGCCAGCAACAGCTCGCAGCCTTCTAACGATGACAATATCAGGTTTATCATCACGCATGACAGAAGGACAATTACAGAACAACTTATGCGATTCAAGCCTCTGGTGAATCTCCAATCCAATCTTCAAACCAATTTTTTCGTAGTCCATCTTAGATGAAAAACTCGTCAGCGGATATCTTTTTGCTAATCTCTCCACGGAGATCCTGAACAAATAACTCCTTAACCTTCTGCTTTGAATAGTTACTTAACAACCAAGCAAGCTTTATGAAAGCAGTTTCAGGAGTCATATCACAATAATTACCAATAACTCCAGCTTCCTGAATCTCCCTACCAGGCGAGTAAACATTCATCTGCAACTGACCGTAAATAGTCTGAGGTGTCATAACAACAACGATACCCTTATCACTCAACTTCTTAATAGCAGCCAGGATCTTCTTATGTTCCTTTGTAAACTCATCGATAACAGAGACGGGAACGTGACCGAGGCCAGTGCCTTCAAGAATCAAACCATCAAATCCTTTGTAATTCTCAAACTCAGATGAGTACATGTTGGTATGAATCTTTAAAATACCAACCTTCAGGTTAGGCTTGAACAACCTCAAGTTAGGATTCTTCTTTTCCTTCCTCTTATAATCCTTATTCAGGAATTCAACGTTACCTTTATCGTAATTGACGCGAGCCCAAGGCTTTGTATTAATGGGGCGGAAGGCGTCACGACGAGAGGTATGCATCTTCCTAGTCTTGGTAGCAGGGAGAATCCAACAATTATTATCACTTATGTTTTCATGCATGCAAACTGCTACACCTGCAAAATCAGACTTAGCGATGAAGTAGGCAGCACAAACCAAGTTAACAAAGGCATCGGAACTGCCCCTATCTGAAGAACGCTGAGCACCAACAAGAATGACAGGAACAGATAAACCCTCGAGGATGAAAGAGAGAGCAGCAGAAGAGTAATGCATGGTATCAGTACCGTGAGTTATTATAACACCGTCGACACCAGACTTGATTTCCTTCTCAACTTCCTTGGCCATCAAGTTGTAATGGGCAAAACGCATGTCATCAGACAACATATTGCGTATCAACCTAGACTTAATGTTAGCTATCTTGCCAAGCTCAGGAAACATGGCAATAAGGTCTTCAGGGGAGAACCTTGCAACAACACCACCTGTTTTGTAATCAACAGCAGAGGCAATCGTGCCACCTGTATGCAAAATAGAGATTATAGGGAGCTTTTTATCAAATTTCAAAGCAGGCTTTTTTGGCTCTGCAGACTTAACCTGCTTTTTGACCACCTTAAAGGACTTAACCTTTCCCAAATCCACAGCAATATTGTAACCACTGTCAAGTTTTAAAATTAACGTTGCTCTATCTTTTGATGGCATTAGCACTCCAAATAATTTTTCAGAATTAGTCTGAATCTCGACGATATCACCCTCTTTGGCAGCCAACTTTTTCATGATTGTAGGTTAGAAGAAAAGGTATTAAATAATTATTTATATTATGGAAAATATATATTCAAGTTTAATAATGTTTAAATATAAAATCGGGGTTATTTTAAGGTTAATAAAAAAAGAAGGTCAAATTTCATCAGTGGTTGGTTTTATTTGGCGATAAACCCAATCTTGGCGATTGATGAAATCTTGTTGTACTATAACACATACTCAGATGTGTCTTTGAAGAGCATAAGACTTGGCGATCTTAAACTCGTTCTTGAATAGAGTATAAAGGAAAGTGATTAATAAACATTATTATACTCTAATATATACAATGAAAAAAACAAATGCAAAAGGGGGCAGAGGAAAATGGACTTTCTGGTAAAATCGGCTTTAGAAACACAGGCAAGTATGAAGCCAGTGGACATGCTCATCGGGCATGCAAACATAAAGGTAATCGGCGTAGGCGGTGCAGGATGTAACGCGACAACATGGCTCTACAAAAAAGGGATAAGGGGTGCTGAAATAGCAGCCCTGAACACAGACAAACAACACCTAGACCTGATGGAAGCAGACAAAAAAATACTTCTAGGGAAGGAACTGACAAGAGGTCTTGGTTGTGGAGGATACCCTGAAAAGGGAAGAGAGGCAGCAAAAGAGAGCATGCACGAACTGAGAGAGTTCTTACATGGTGCTGACATGGTCTTCATAACAGCAGGTATGGGCGGAGGTACTGGAACAGGAGGAGGCCCTGTTGTGGCACAAATGGCAAGGGACATGGGTTCGATAGTCATAGGAACTGTGACAATGCCATTTGACATAGAAAGGGCAAGAATAGACAAGGCAGAATTCGGACTTGCTCAGTTGAGAGACGTGTGCGATACAGTAATAGTAATAGACAACAACAGACTGGTCAACATAGCAGGAAACTTACCGGTACAGCAAGCATTCGCGGTAGCAAACGAGCTGATATCAACGATGATAAAGGGTATAGTTGAAATAATTGCTGTGCCTTCATTGGTCAACTTGGACTATGCAGACGTAAAGGCAATCATGGCAAACGGCGATGTATCAGTGATAGGGATAGGAGAATCAGACTCAGAACACAGGGTGGACGAAGCAGTGAAGAGAGCTTTGAGCAATCCGTTACTGGACGTAAGCTACGAGGGAGCAACAGGCGCGTTAATCCATGTCGCAGGCGGTCACGATCTAACACTAGACGAGGTGAACAGAGTGGGTGAGCTGATAACACAATCTCTTGACCCTGACGCAAACGTCATCTGGGGAGCAAGAGTGGGAGACGACATGAACGGAAAACTCAGAGTTATGACAATCATAACAGGAGTGAACTCACCATACATCCTGGGGAAAGTAGACCACAGCAAACCAAGTCCAAGAGCTGTACAAGTGAGCCAGGAACTGGGAATAGACTTACTGAGGTGATGATAAAAAAGGGCAAACCCCCTAAGTAATTTGCCCTCCCTTTAATCTTTGCCAGTGCTTGCAAAAGCATTGGCAACCTTTTTTTTAATTCCGTAATTCCTTACCAGTCTTTGACTGGTGGTGTTATGCATAAGC
>CAYSAF010000026.1:0-12850 GCA_964428965.1 Candidatus Woesearchaeota archaeon | reverse complement strand
TCTTATCAAAATCAAGCTCTATCGTGAATAAAGGTAGTTCATAATTAACGGGTGTGCCACGCATCATAAAACCTGTCTCTGTCCTTTCAAGAGTTGGTTGTATGTAAATATTTCTACCTATGCCAAAAAGCTGCTCTCCTTCCTTTATGTTTTTTCTCATATCTATTTCTATAATTTTACCCTTTTCATCCAAGAAATCTGTGTCCAGGCTCATTAGGCGTTTTTAAAAAAACCTTTGTTTATAAGAATTGTTGTTCTTTAGGCTTCAACCTGAAAAGAACAGTGGCACGATACAGGCTCTTGCTCTTCTGCCTGTCCTTCCCATAAATCTTCTTTGTAATTTTCAAATCACCATCAAAACAGTTCTTCAACTTCCTTCCGATATCACGAGTAAGCCTCTGAGAGGTTATGTATATGTCAACACCGTAATTAAAAAATAATTCCTTAGAAATGCAAGCGTCCTTCTTCTTCCTAACCTGATTCCTTATAAAAGCTATCACTTCCTTATCCTTGGGCCTTACTTGAATGACCCCTTCCCAGTACGCACCTCGAAGATTATTCATACTGAACACTCATGGCATGAGGTATGCCATCTATCTTCAACACATTTTCCTTGAAAACCACGTTAGCTTTCAATCCGAGGGCAACAGAGGTCTCACCAACAAGGTTAATGGTGTGAGCCTCCTTTATCACCTCAACAACTTCCTTCTGGGAAACTATCTTTCCCTTGTAAAAACGCTCAGAAACATCAAGCTTAAGATTCTTCTCCCTAAAACATTTACCAACCAAGTCCTGATCGCAAACTGCAATAACTTCACAATCCCCTGCCTTGTGAACCTTCATGTAAACTTTCATATTCTCCCTTTTATGTGGTGCTTAGCCCCGCAAGCAGCACACTTTAAGAACTTGAAATGATCCTCCCTAACAATTTTTGTATCCGGCTTGCCGCACTCCTTACACAAAACAAATGTTTTTGCATATTGCTCTATCTTTGAATTAATCAAGGAAGACGGAAGCTTCCTACCCAAGATGAGCCTCTGACCGTCAGTCTGAGCTGGCGTGGCAAGCTCACGCTGCAAAAACTTCAAAATGTGATTCTGCTCACGATTAAGAGTGCTAACTATCTCGGAAAAATTACTTATAACAGTTTTGTTACCCTCGATATGGCCGCGAACCTTAGGGGTCTCAAACCTCTCAGAACTCTGCTTACTCATTTCCGGAAGGTTCTTCCTTGCACGTTCCAACAAGTGTTTGTAATCCATAAAAAAGAACGAGAGGTGTAAAATTTATAAAGGTTTGGTTTAAAAACTTCGATTAGAAATAAAGGTTTTAGCAGCTAAAAAGTTATAAAGCTTAACAAATATTCTAAACGCATGGGAGATCCGTGGTACAAAGTTGAGGAAGGTAAACACAAAGCGTATAGCAGCATAGTCAGCGGAAAAACAAAATTTTTGCTTCAAATTAACGGCCATCACTCTAAAAATATAGATTCTAAACGTTCGATGTATGTTCCGTTTAAATCTGAAGCTCAAATCAATGAAAAAAGCATAGAGGATTGTGTAGAGGAATTTAAAAGCGGGGAAAATGAACTTGAAAGGCTAAAACTCTTCCAGTTATCAGTACGAGAAACCCCAAAAAAAGTTGCTGGGAATTATCTTAGAGACATTCTAGAAAAAGATTATCGTGAAAAGAAAATTTAATAAGAATTTCAAACAACCTTCAAGAAACCCTTCCTAGGTTCAAAGATTTCTCCCTCGGAAAGCAGGTCGTGAACCGTAGACTCAACCTGCTTCTCATCAATGCCAGAAATCCTAATTAGCTGAGACATCTCCAAGCCTTTCTCATCAGAATTAGACTCTATTATAGTGAGTATTCTCTGCCTAAGAGTTTCGGTAACGTCCTCAACAACCTCTTCAACTACTGAATCTCCAGAAATCTGCTGTTTGGGCGTTTCATAACTCAACTCATCAACAACTTCAACCTTTTCAGAAACCTTAGAAGGAGATCCATACTCTTTCAGAAGCTCAAGCTTACGAACAAGCTCCCAGTTAGGATCGTCAAGAACCTTAATCAACTCAGGATTTACGTAAATCTCTTCGTTAAAACTCTTTGGCCTGCCAATAACCAGCACCATATCTCCAACCTTGACGTTGTCAAAAATAGCTGTGTCCTCACGCCAAGCCTTCAACCTGATAGAACCTGAACCGTCATCAACGGTAATAGAGCCGTAATTCTTGTCAAGAGTATCAAACTTGAAAACAACATTGCCAACTATGTTAACACGATGAACCTCCTTTTCGTGAATCTTAAAAAAACTAAAACCTCCGTTATTAACAGAATTGGCATTCAGTAAATCACTAACCCAAATTTTGTATGCAGTATTCCTCTTTTGAAACGTTGCCATGTTCAAATCTTCTTAACAAAGCCTTCCCTGGGCTTAAATACCTCTCCCTCACGATTCAACCTGTCGATGATCTGCATAACCGTGCTTTCATCAATACCTCGGCCTTCAGCAGCCTTAATAACCTCGTTAATGGGAACAAACTTGTCACCCATCTTTTCTTCTATAGAACCAATTATGTCACGAACAACAAACATCTTGTTCTTAGTTGAAGTGCTAATACCAGTAGAGAGAACATCAATATCCATCTGACCTGTCTCAGGATCTATGCCCACCTGCATCAAACAATACTTCAACAAATCAATGGCGCGCTTAGCATCCTGCCTGTTAATCTTACTATCAAGCCTTACCCTTGCAGAACCTTCAGCAAGCCTGATCAGAGCCTCAAGTTGCCGAGGCGTTATTGGAATTGGTTTGACTCCCTCTTTGCCTGTACTTGTTTCTGTGTTCCTCAAGCCAACATAGAAATTTTTTATCTCCTGAAAGGCGCTGTCGGTAAGTTTTGGAAAAACCTTCTGCTTCACATAAGAAATAAACTTTCTAAGAGTCTTAACAGGAATGTCAGCTTCAAAAGAATCAGGCTCTTGCTGCAGCTCAAGAACGTGCTGGGCAATCTTTGTATCCCTAGCCTTATCAGGCAAGTCACGTATTGGAAAAATCAAGTCAAAACGGTTTATCAGAGCAGGAGGAAGATCGATCTGCTCAGCAATGAGTTTGTAAGGATCGAAGCGGCCGAGCTTTGGGTTTGCTGCTGCAAGAACTGTTGTCTCTGCCCTCAAAGTTGCCTGGATGTTAGCCTTTGAGATGGTAATCTGCTGCTGTTCCATGGCCTCGTGCAACGCATCAGTGTCTTCACGCTGCATCTTGTCCATCTCATCTAAGCAGTTATGAACAAAAATCCCTGACGCAACAAAATTATGATAATTTGGAACCAATAGGTCATAGACATAACCATTGTAATCCTCATCGTATACTTTCTTAATTTTATCAATGAAATAATCCCTTTTAATCAAAGATAATATCTCATTTTTAAACTCTTCACGGAAACATGATTTGTCCAATAATGTTTCTACCTGTTTTCTAGAGGGTTGTAAGACCCCATGGTTATACCTGTGTATTGTACTCCAAACACCCTTTTTCATAAGGTAGGACCTATTAAAATTCGAAAGCCTATCACAGACCATGTCTGCTATAACCTTAGGTATTTTCTCACTTGAAGGTGATATGTTTTTCAATTTAGGCAAAATATAAAACCGATTTAATTTTACAGAATAGTCTTTTAGACTCTCATAAAGTTCATTAACATCATCTCTACCTGTAACAGAAACCTTATATTTCAAACCTGACTTATCATTCCCAAGCCTTCCATAAACATCAAGCCTCCTAAGAGCCATTATTAAGTTTAGATTCAAATCAAGTTTATTGCTGACAAAGAATTCCAAATGTTGCACCTTGTAGTTCTTGTTTTCTTTTTTGGAGATTTTTGTAGAAATGCAGCCATCTGAATCGATAAGACCAGCGATGAAAGCTTTTATACAGTCATCATCAAGTTTTAGTATGTTTGACAAGCTATTTTTAGTAAAATGCTCATAAACCCAACCTATTAGGTTACTTCCAGAATAAAAATTGTAATATGAAGAGTGTACCTTTTTACCTCTTATTATGCTATTTGATAGCTGGCTAGATTTGCATAGGGGCCTATCACTAAATGAGCCCCAACAATCAACAATTTTTTTTATTATTGCATCTTTCTTTACTGATTGTACAATTGAAATCCTTGTGTTCTTATCTGTAATCCTTATTGTTCCATCTCCAAGAACAAAGCCTAGGAAGTAAGAAATGTCTGGAGTAACCTTGAAAATTTTTAACCTCTGCCCTGATTTTTTTCTACCATAACACAAATTCTTATATTTCCATTCATCATAAATTCCAAATGAAGTCAATACCTCTTTAAGCTTACTTAGGCTTATTTGAGAACCGCCCGACAAAAAATGCCGGCTCAAACCAAAAAGCTTGTTAAATTGTGATAAAGACTTAAATTTGGAGCTTACAACTTTTTTCAAATCTTCTTTTTCCTTTTTGTTAAGCATAACCTTCCAATCATCTGGCAGTATATCAAAAATGAATAATTCAGTATTATTTGAAGGAAGTTTTAATGGCGCTAAGACATAATCCCCCTCTTTAAACTGTTCAGAGTTCTTCCATTCTAACGAATTACCATCCACCAGTTTATGATTAGGAGTTAATTTAATTGAGAAACCAGACTCAAATTCTATTACTTTGAGAGGGCCTTTATAGTGTTTCCTTGTTATTTTAACAACATCTGAGCTTGTAGTAGACATTTCATTAAAATTAAAACAAAGGGTTTTTCCATTCATTTCATTGAAAAGTATCTCTTCCTTTTTTGTATTCAAGAATAAATTTTCATTTTTAGTGTTATAAAGACTTTTTATGGGAGTAATCTTATTATTTAAGATAACATTTGTATCTGGGTGGAGACACATGATTCCTTTATTTGCCAAGACCATAGCACCAGCTTCCAAAGCCCAACCTTTCAAGAACTCGTCCTTAACGACAGAAGCAGTGTTATGTACAACAAACCCGTCCACAAGAAAGTTATGTGAATCGCTTACCGTCAAATCATATACATATTCAAAATCATGATTGATTAAATCATTTACAACAACCTGGTCCCAAAAGATATCTGAATTCGCCAGATCTCTCAATAAATCAACTTCCTGCCCTTCCAACCCAGCTTTTTCTATCTTATTTACAATTTCCCGCAACCTTCCCTTACTTGGGTTGCAAAGGCTTTTCAAATGCATATGGGTTAATCCAAGATCCTTATAACTACCTCTGTATTTAGCAACTATTTTTTTGAAGAGCAAAGAGACATTTGGAACAACATCCACATTTGTATTTGATTTAGGCAAGGCTGAAATTATTTTTTTTAACTTATCACTCTTACGTGGATTTTTAAACCCAACTTTATCCCTAAACAAAACTAAATTATCCTTCCCTTTAATCTCAATAAGGTAATTTTCATGTTTAGTGGTGACCTTAGGATTAATTGTTATAGATCTTTTCCTAACTTTTGAGAGTATACCAAACCTGATTAAAAGTAAAGGCAATTTCTTTGCAATGTTCTTACTAGAGCTTGACAGATCCACATAAGAAGGGCCGTTCTTCCTTTTCACCACAGAGCCGTCTGTGTCAAAATAACCCTTTAAATAGTTTGTAACAAGTTCATCGTCTAGATTCAATACTAAATTACTTATATCAATAGTTGTTGATTTAGGAGAGGAAGGTATTCCTAAAGAGTTCAATATTTCAAACACAAGCTTAGAAGAAAATCTGTAAGATTTAACTCTTTTTGTTCCGTCACTTGAAAGATTACAGTTTACCCCAAATAAGCCCTTTGATAGGCTAACAAAACGCTTCATTAAATCCTTATCAGAATTGGAAAACCTCACCCCCACAGTATGTTCCCCTTCAGACAAATCACCATCACCAGCAATTAACCCTGCAAAATACATCAACTCTTTGTTAATATAAACCGGAATCTTGATTCTATGCCCTTTATATAAGGAAAGCATCTTTATGAATGGGGCAATTTCTTCTAATGGAGTTTTAGATAGTTCAGCAAGACGCTTCAAATCATCTAAATGTATATTCCCCCTAGCTTTCTCTTTTACCCAATGATGGTACAGTTTATTCTCATTTAATCTTAATTCCCTAGCCAAATCCCTTTTGGTTTTAATTTTTGTTAACTTTTCAATCATTTCCCTAACCTTTAATTTAACCCCATATACTATGGGATTAGACTTAATTAAGTTGATAACAAGAACCTTCTTTTTTTGTAATGAAGGAAGTTTTCTTGCGGTAGCAACAAAATCCCCATAGATGATTTCGGAAGATTTTCTCCAAACAACCTCACCATTTGAGATAGTTAGGAGCATGGTATTAGGTGTAACCACAATCTCTTTACCACTTCTCACCCTTAATCTACACATTTTCTCAGGAGGTAAAATCCTCCAAAACTGGTCAACCTTTTTTGAATGGACATTAAACCTCTTGTCTAAAGTAAAAATGTTTACACCAGAAGATGAAACCTTAGATCTCCAAGCAATTTCTTTATATCTCTCTTCATTGTTTGCTAATTTTTCTTCAACTATCCCTTGTATCTCATGCAACCCACCAGGATTTGTCATGACCAAACTATTAGGAGCAACACATATACCAGCACCACTAGTTGACCTGCCAGCAACATACCTTGCTTTAGGAGCTGCCTTAGAGATGAACTGCAGGAGGGCCGATTTACCGCTACCAGGGTCGCCCACTAACAATATGTGCATATCACCCCTTGTTATGGTGCCATCCTTCTTATGCTTACGAACACCGCCGATAAGCTGCAATATCAAAGCCTCCTTAATTTTCTCATGGCCCCATATGCTCGGAGCGATTGAATTAATCAAACGCTCATAAATGTGGGGGTCGGAGGCAAGATTCTTAATCTCATCAACATCCTCTTGATTTAACTCGATCTCTGTAAACTCTTCCTGGATTGGCTCAAGATAATTAGCCTCAACCATCAAGTCATACCTTGTCGAGGTAACCCCGCTCTTCAAAATTATCGGGATTTCTTTCACAATGCCGATAACACCGACCTTGCTACCAGGTGTTGTCTTCTTTTCCATCTTAGGTTCCACCAAGTCTTCCTTCAAGAAAACGCTGAGACGTTTTGGTTGCGCACCACCTTCAAGGTCTTCGGGAGCTTCCTCAACAACAAGCCTCTGAGCGTCAACCAAATCCTTGCTTAACAACCTAAACTTGCCTTTCCTTCCGCAAGTGCACCTGGTTGGCTCTTTGAATTTAGTTTCTAACTGCAGTATTGTTATCACAGAACCACAGGCAGGACACTCAAACTTTGCGCAAACAACCTGGGGCCTTATGTCAGAAGACTGACGAACGATGGCTTCAAAATAGAGGAGCTTGTTGATGTGCTTACTCCTGATGTCCTTAATCATAATCTGCTGACTTTTAGGTAGGTTCTTGAAACGAACACGGACAGTTTCCTTAACATCAAACTGCTCAACAGCAAGCTCAGCTGCCTTGATGACCTCTTCAGGTTCCTCGAGAAGCAGGTCAGCCAGCTCGTGATCAAACTCTGTTAGCTGAGAAAAATCGAGAACCAAAGACTTAAGGCCTCTGCTAACTATTTCGTGGATATTCTTTTTATAACTAGCCTCTAAAAATTCTTGAAATCTCTCAACCTGCTCGTGGGCATCGATCATTTTACCCCCTTTTTGACCCTGTTCAGAAAAAAACCAAGGTGATTATAAAGTTTTAGGTTTGTAATAATATAGTTTCTTTATAAATTTTACCAAAAAATAAGCAAAAGTTTTCTACTTCTTGCCCTTGCCCAACTTGGTAAGGTTTTGAACCAACTTATCAACAGCCTCATGAAGCTTCTTCTCAGACTTGGTTCCGGTACAAACAATCTTACCGTTACTGAACAACAAGAATGTGGCTCTAGTGCCTGGAAGCTTGTAAACAAGGCCTGGGAACTGCTCAGGCTCGTATTCTGTGTGCTCCAAGTCCATGGCCAGCTTGTTCAAGTTCAAGTCCATGCCAATACTGCCAGAAGCAACCATGTTCTGAACATGGATTATAGGTTCTGCAGTAACCTTGATCTTTATTTTGGCAACGTTTTTTATTATAGCCTGCACAGACTCCTTGACCTTCTTCATGGATTTTGCTCCTGTGCAAACAATCCTGCCGGAAGAAAATATTAGAGCAGAAGTTTTCGGTTCTTTAATACGCATAACAAGACCCGGAAACTGCTCAGGATTGTACTCTGTGTTGGGCAAGGTCTCTGCAAGTTTAATCAAAGGTATGTCCTGTTCGAGAGAAGTAGTAGCGACGATATTTTGTATTTTAACTTCCTTCTTTATAGCCATTGTTAAAACCCCCTATGATTATTCTGATAGTGATATCATAATACAGAAAAATTTATAAAGCTATTTATAAAGCCCTTAATGGAACGGTTCTGATTTTTAATTGTTGAGTAGTAAGAAAAAACAGGGATGCTAAACCTTGACAAGGTTAAAGTAAATCTCAAACTCCCTGCCTTTAACAGCAACATTCAAACCGTGGTGGGGATTTCTGGGCTTCTCAAAAGACAAGCTCTTAGCACCAACCTTTTTCTGAATCTCTTTCTTGAACTTACTCAAGTCATAAGAAGAAACTATGAACAGCTCGATCATATCCTGCTTTTTCAAATTAGCCTTCTTCCTCATATCCTGGATTCTCCTTGTAAGTTCCCTTGCAAAACCCTCGCGCTCAAGCTCAGGGGTAAGTTCTGTATCTATTACAACAGAACCATACTGGAAAGGTACACCCCCAATATTTTCTTCTAATTTTCTTTCTGTGATAACAAATCTTAGATTTTTAATGTTAGATTGTTTTAGTATTAAATCCATAAGAGGCTTGACTTTATCTTTAACCTTACCTTTATCCTTGTGCAGGTATACTGTAGCTTCTTTCAATGGCCACCGGACATTTATCCTTTCCTTATCCCTTGTTGCCATTACAGCCTGAATTATCAAAGAGCAAGACTCCATTGCAGCTTCTAGTTTCTTATCAATTAATTTCTTATTCTGCTTTGGCCAAGGCTGCAAGTGTATAGATTCTTTATTGTAAACATCAAGGTTAATCTTTTCAGTAACAAAAGGCAAAAATGGGGCTAACAGGGTTATCGCATCAAGATAAGTGTCATACAGAACCCTCTGAACTTTTGGGTCTTCCAAATAATCCCTAACAAAATGCACGTAGGTTTTAGAAAGATCAAACAACAGAAAGTTTTTAATCTCCTCAATAGCTTTATGATATTCGAACTTTTCTAAATATTTGGTAACATTTCCTTTCAGATTTTCCATTTTTGAAAGGATCCACAAACTTGCAGGGTCTTTGCCATAATTTTTGCTACAACCTGTACAATTCTGTTTAACATAGTTTGCTAGGTTCTCGATCACTAATAAATAACGTTCAACCTCTTTACCAGGCCCAAATCCGAAGTTCAGGTTATACTGAGGGTTCTGACTGCAATACTGCCACCTCATAACATCAGCACCCATCATTTCTACAGCTTCATCAAACCAAATAGCATTCCCCCTACTTTTATGCATAGGCTCTCCTTTCTCATCCCTTACTTCCTCATGTGCAAGAATTGTTTTGTAAGGTGTGACCCCTTCTAAAACCACAGACATGAATAATTGGGAGTAAAACCATAACCTGACTTGTGCCCTCATCTCTATTTCTAATTCTGCTGGGAACCATCTCTTCCAGTATTTCTTATCTTCAAAATATTTAAGAGTTGAAAATGGGACTATGCCTGCATCCAACCAGCAGTCACCCACATCTTTTATCCTTTCTACTTCTCCACCACATTTGCATTTAATATTTATTTTGTCTATCCACGGCCTATGCAACTCTGGGAGGCTGTCAACATCCTTTTTGTTAACTGCTTTTTCTTTTAATTCCTTTAATGAACCTATAACCTCAAGATTTTTGCATTTTGGACACTCATAAAACATCAAAGGCAAACCCCAGTACCTCCTTCTGGAGATGTTCCAGTCTTCCATATTGTCTAACCAGTCTTGCATCAACTTACCAATATGCGGAGGATGCCATTGCACCTTAGCCGCTTCTTTTTTCATAAGTGGTCTTACTTCATCACAGGCAATAAACCAGGAAGAATCAAGCCTGAAAACAAGTTCCTCTTTACACCTCCAACAGACTGGATACCTGTGCTTGTAATCCTCAACTTTATACAACAAACCCCTCTTGTATAAATCATCAACAATCTCTTTTTTAACATACTTAACATTCCTACCCATCAACCAACCAAAACCTTTATTGAAATTGCCAAAATCATCCAAAGCAGAATCTAAAAGTTTTAGCTTTAACTTTTTACCTAATCCATAGTCTTCTTCCCCACAGCTTGGAGCTATATGGACTATGCCAGTACCATCCTGCTCACCAACTTCATCCCAGGGCACAACCTTATGCTTTACACCCTTCTGAACCTCAAAGTCTGGATAAAAGGGTTCGTACTCCCAACCAACAAGATCCTTGCCTTTAAGCGTGTTAACCACAAAATAATCCTCACCTAGCTTACTCGAGGTTGCCTCAGAAATATAATAAGTATCCTTCCCTTTCCTTACCTGAGCATAATTAACATCAGGGTTTACAGCCGCAGCCACATTGCTTGAAAGTGTCCATTCAGTAGTTGTCCAAATCAACAGATATTCATTTTCCCTGCCTTTAATCTTGGCTTTGATATAAACCGATGGGTGCACCAACTCTGCATAGCCTTCATCACTCATCTCATGCTTAGAAGAACTAGTCCCACACCTTATACACCAAGGCAGTATCTTCTTGCCTTTGTAGATCCAGCCTTTTTCATGGCACTTTTTTAGAAAGAACCATATAGCTTCTATGTTATCATCGCTCATAGTGTAGTAATCATTACCCCAATCCATCCATTGACCTAATGTTATGGATTGCTTTATTTGCACTTTGGAGAACTTATCAACCCTCTGCCTGCATGCCTTAGAAAACTTATCCAAACCAAAATTCTCTATATCTTTTTTTGAATTAAACCCCAAATCTTTCTCGGTTTCCACCTCTAAGTGCAATCCCTGGCAATCAAACCCGTTCTGATATCTCTGGTCATAGCCCTGCATAGCCTTATACCTTTGGAAAACATCCTTCAAGGTTCTCCCCCAAGCATGATGTACCCCCATAGGGTTGTTAGCAGTTATAGGACCATCAATAAAAGAAAATCTTTTCTTACCCTTGTTTCTTCTTCTCAGTTTATCGAATATCTTTTTATCCTTCCAAAAGGATAAAATTTTCTTCTCGCTCTCAAATCTTTTAGTGTTCATTATTCCAATCAATTTTTAACAGTTGTTTACAAATCTTTACTTCCCAATCTTTTTTAAAGTTTGTGGTTGAATTTGGAGTTGTGTTATCCCAAAATCTTTTAATTTTTCGGAAATCTTCTATTTTTTCCGTAAGTTTTGCATTCCACTGGACACGCGACAAGTGTGCGCGCAGGACTTATAAACAAAAGAGGTTTATTTTTTGTTTATGAAGAGGTTGTTGGTTCGTACTTACAAATTTAGGCTTTACCCTTCTAAACAAATTATAAGTATTATTGATGGAACTATTGACGCATGCAGGTTTTTGTATAATGCGCAGTTAGAGTACGAGAAACAATTATACTTCTCCAAAAAGAAGTATGCTAGTAGAAGTGAACTTTATAGTTTGATTCCTGATTGGATGGTGATTAATCCTGATTTGAAAGTTATTCATTCTCAGGTTTTGCAGAATGTTTCAGATAGATTAAATAAATCTTTTAAGAAATTTTTCAACGGTGTTAAAGACGGGGGGATGGTTGGTTTTCCTAGGTTTAGGCCAAAGAAGAAGTATAATTCTTTTACTTACCCTCAGACTGGCTTTAAGCTTGATGGCAACAAACTTAAGTTGTCCAAGATTGGTATCGTAAATATTAAGTTACATAGAAATTTAGTTGGTAAGATTAAGACTTTAACTATTAAAAAGTCTGCCGCTAACAGGTGGTTTGCCTGTTTTACATTAATGATAAAGAGGACAATAAAAAAGAGGGAGATCATAGCTTGTGTAGGTATTGATATGGGCCTTAACAGCTTTTATGCTGACAGTGAAGGAAACAAGGTTAATAACCCAAAATGGCTTAGGAAATCTGAAGAAAGATTAGCTTTTTTACAGAAAGAGTATTCTAGGAAGCAAAAAGGAAGCAATAATCGCAAAAAATATAAATTAAGAATAGCAAGGCTTCATGAAAAGATTGTTAACCAAAGAAATGATTTCTTACATAAGGAATCCAAGAAGATAACAAATAGGTATTCTTTTGTTGCTGTTGAGAAACTTTCCATTAAGAATATGATTAGGAATTGTTACTGGGCAAAGTCTATTAATGATGCTAGCTGGAACAAATTTCTGTTATTTTTGACTTACAAAGTGGAGGAAACTGGTGGTCAAATAATAGAAATTGAAGCTGGGTGCACGTCACAATACTGCATCTGTGGGAATGAAGTAAAAAAATCTTTAGCCATAAGAACCCATAAGTGTAGAAGGTGCGGTTTGGAGGTGGACAGGGATGTAATGTCAGCAATCCTAATCAAAGCTTTGGCTTTGGATGATACCGTTGGAACAGCGGGAATCAACGCTTGTGGAGATGTTCAAGAGAACGTCTGTGAAACAAGAAGTCAGCATAGCTGAAGCTGCAGGGTTTAGTCTGTAGTAGTTCACAAACCTTTCCAAACCTAAAAGAAAAGTTTAAATAGTTACCCAATAGATGAGGAAATAAGAATTGTGCTTGTTCTAAGTGCAATTTAAAATAAA
>CAYSAF010000025.1:0-13256 GCA_964428965.1 Candidatus Woesearchaeota archaeon | reverse complement strand
CACAGACTCATCCAACAACATAGGAACAGCAAACTGGAGAAACATAAGCATAAACGTAGTAGCAGCTAACACCCCACCAAACTTCGAACCTGTAAGCAACGATTATCATGATGAAGATTTCGGAAGTTTCAACCTGGTTTTGACTGCTAACATTTCTGATGCTGAAGATTCAGATTCTTCATTACTCCTTACTGTGACTAATAATAATACGGGTGTTGTTACGGTGTCTGCTGTTAACAACGCTACCAGTACGGTTACTTTTGATTCAGTGGCTAACGTTTCTGGTTCAGCACAGATTAACATTACTGTTTGGGATACCAGTGGTGAGCAGAACTCTACAACTTTCGATTTCATTGTTACGGCTGTTAATGATAATCCTTGGGGTAACGACACCTTATCTAACGCTACAGCCAACGAAGATTTCTCAGCTCTAGACAACCTCATTACCGTAACTGACTTCAACGCCAACTTCTCAGACGTAGAAGACGACGGCAACCCATCAACCATCACAATCATAACACAAGCAAACACCTCAACAAACTGCTACCTAGACGGCTCCAACAACCTGGACTGCACAGCAATCAACAACCAAAGCGGAATTGACAACTATACTATAGAACTGAACGACTCAGGAGGCCTATCAGTAAGATTCGATTGGCAAATAACAGTAAACGCTGTAAACGACAACCCCTGGTGGGAACTTATAAGCAACACCACATACAGTATGAATGAGGATACCTCAAATTATAATCTTTCGGGGGTGGCTGATGGTTACTGGCAAAACTACTTCAGAGACGTAGAAAACGACCAAAACCCAACAGGAACCAACTCAGCAACCGACAACAGCACAGATGTAACCTGCACACTAACAGCAGGAGATATAATATGCACAACAACCAACAACGCAACCGGAAGCTTTGACCTCACCATAACCGCACAAGACCAAACAGCAGGCAACACCATAATCCAAGACGTAGAAGTAATCATCACCGCAGTCAACGACCAACCGTGGATAGACCAGCTAAACAACATAACAATGAACGAAGACAACGGCACCAGCACCATCTACACATCCACAGAACTAAACAACTCATTCAGAGATGTAGAAGAAGACCAAACACCAACAAGCATAACACTACTATCACAATCAGACGAATCTGCCATCACCTGCTCTGCCAACGGCGGAATAAACTGCACAACAAACGCAGGACAATCAGGCAACAACACCATAATAATCGAGATGAACGACAGCAGCAGCTCAGCTGTCAGAGAAACAATAACCATAGAAGTTTTGCCAGTTAACGACTTCCCACTCTTTGAACCAATCAGCTCCTTCACACTCAACGAAGACTTCACAAACCTAGAAATAAACCTCCAAGACAACATCTCAGACTCAGAAGACGCCGACAGCAGCCTAACATACAACTGGACAGTAAACGACACCAGCATACTAACACTAGACATAGTAAACACAACCGGAATAGCAACATTCACAAGCCAACCCAACACAACAGGACAAGCCCTAATAACCATATCAGTAGTAGACACAGGAGAACTAACCAACTCAACAGAATTCACAATAACAGTAAACGCAGTCAACGACCAACCATGGATAGACCTGAACCAACCACCAGACAGCACAACCAACACAACCACAAACACCATAGACTTCACATACACACCGCACGACGTAGAAAACAGTATCAGTAACTGCACATTGATAATAAATAATGAAATAAATCTGACAGAAACAGATGTGGCGGTAGACAACCTTAGCAACCTAACAACATATCTGCCAGATGGAACATACAACTGGAGCATAAACTGCACAGATGAACTTAATTCAATAGCATCAAGTCAGACAAGAAACCTAACAGTTAGTGTGGACGTAACATCCCCTGTAGTATACTTAGAATCACCGGCATCTGGAACCACTGTAACAACTACAAGCACTATAGACTTCTACTTCAACGTAAGCGAAGATAACTTATTACATAATTGCAGCCTGATCCTGAACTACAACGATATAAACAAAACAATAACATCGATAATGAGGGAGACAGCCAACCAGTTGATAACAAACTCCATAGCAAATGGGGATCACCTCTGGAACATAAACTGCACAGATGAAAACAACAACATAGGATCAAGCGAAGTATGGAACCTGACTGTTAGTTACACAGCACCAGCTGCTACAAGCACAGGAGGCACAACAGGAGGCGGAGGTGGAGGAGGCGTAAGAACAGAACTAGTGACAATAGACCTCATACATTCTGGATATGTATCGGCAATAAGAGGTCAAAGGATAATCAGCCCAATAATCATCAAGAACACAAACTCACAGATAACAATCTCAAACATAAAGCTCTCAGCAAATAGCAGCAGCGAATTCCTAACTGTGATGCTAGACAAATACTTCATAGAAAGACTGGCTCCAGGAGAGGAAACATACACAAACCTGATAATAGACAACACAGGAGCTGGGATAGGTGAGATTACAGTAACCGCAGAAGCATCAGACCCGAAAGTAACAGACTCTGCCAAGTTCTTCGTTACGATAATAGCAGAAAAGGTGACAGAGGTAGAGGAGAAAATCAAGTTCGCAAAAGATCTCTTCAAACAGAATCCAAGATGCCTGGAACTGAATGAGATGATCGCAAAAGCAGAAAAAGCACTTGAAGCCAAACAGTATGAAGAGGCAGCAAACATTTTGGATACAGCCATCAAAAAATGCAGAGACTTGATAACCTCTAAGGAAAAAGAACAGCCACTAACACTAGAAAAGAAGATGGGTCTGCAAAAGCTTATAATGCTGATAATTTTAAATACTATCGCAATATTTATATCCATATATATAATACGTAGAATAATAATAAAGCGGAGGGAAGAAGAGGAGAATGAGTAGTTTAATAGACTATTTTACGAATGTCGAGAATCTGCTTCTAATCCTGCCAATATTCATAATCATAGTAGCAGTAGCGGCACTCTTCCTATCCAACATTAAGAGACCTAAGAAAAAACCAAAGGAAAAAATCTCTGGAAAGGTGATGCAAACACCTGTAGAGGTAGTTGCGATAGAAGAAAAGACAAAAACTGAAGAAAAAATCAATTTCAGAAGTGAGTTTGAAAAAACACTGGACATCAGAGACCCGTCCGTAGGGGTAAAAACCCTTTCTGTTTTGATAAACAAATTCCTCTCCCAACTCTTCGAACTCGACCATGCGTTCACCTACAACGAGGTAAGAAAGCTAGCAAAAGCCTATTCATCACAAGAGATAGTTGAGTTATGCGACAAGCTATCCAAAATAAACTTCGGGAAGAACGTGCACACAAACGAGGACTTCAGGGAGTTAGGCATAGCTTTCGTCAAGGTCCTGAACTCTTATGAATACATCATAACAGAAGAGTGGGACAAATACCAGAAATTAACACCTTCCCAGGAGTTTAAAGCTGAAAAAGAGAGGCCCTTCTTCCCTCAAATAGCTCTAGCTCCTTGGGAAAGTTTAGTATTCCTCATAAAATATGTAAAGACAAACGAGCTTAAGAAAAAGCTTATTGAGATATACCCAAAAATATTCAAACCAGAAGCTAAAGACTACAAAAAGATTACGGAAATAAAAGACGGGAAAGCAGAGATAATAAGACTTGTGTGGATGGCGCAATCCGAACTGGAAAACGGAGATTTCAGAGCAGCATACTCCACATACCTTTTCATACTGCAAGAATTCAACAAACTGCCGCGTAAAAAGAAAAGGCAGGTTAGAAACCAGGTAGGCCTGCTCTACACAACCATAATGAACAAACTGGGATTAAAAGCATGCTATGAAATAATAGCAGAAGTGAAGAATGCTATAAATGAAGAGGACTACAACAAAGCAAAGGAGATGTCAGAATATGTCAAGTATATATACACAAGACTACCACCAGAAATAAGGGTTGGTGTATACAAAAAATGGTTGGAGCTGCCGGTAGAACAATAAAAAAAAAGGGTGAAAAAAATGCCTCAAGAATATGATGCTAGGGAGATAGTAAGGGAGTGCTACAACGACCTTCAAAAAGTAAAGAGGGAAATAAACAAGGCAGTGGTGGGACAGGAAAGGGTGATAGACAGCCTTCTAAAAGCATTAATGGCCAACGGGCATGTGCTAGTTGAAGGAGTTCCAGGAATAGCAAAAACACTCATAGTAAAATCACTTGCAGTAACAACAGGATGCACATTCAAAAGAATACAATTCACAGTAGACTTATTGCCAACAGACATAACAGGAATAGTTGCATACAACAGGAGCGCTGGATTCTACTTGGTCAAAGGACCCATATTTGCCAACTTTATACTTGCCGATGAAATAAACAGGGGAACACCAAAAACACAGGCAGCACTCCTAGAAGCCATGCAAGAGAAGCAGGTGACGATAGGAAGAAAAACGCACATCCTTGATAGACCTTTCTTCGTGATGGCAACACAAAACCCAATTGAGAATATAGGTGTTTATGAGCTGCCAGAAGCACAGGTGGACAGATTCCTATTCAAACTTATAATTACGTACCCGTCAAAGCATGAAGAGAAAGAAATAATAGACAAGAATGCAGAGATAATGTCCTTCGAATCTTATGGGATAAAGGCTGTATTGTCACCAGAAAAGATACTGTATTTACAAGCCCTCACAAAACAAGTATTTCTAAGTGAAAGTCTAAAAAATTACATCACAAGAATAGTGGATGCAACGAGAAACCCGCAAAAATATGACATAGGGCTTGGAAGTTACATAGAATACGGAGCATCACCAAGAGCCTCAATCAGCATGGCGCTGGCAGCGAGAGCAGAAGCGATACTGAGAGGGTCATACTACGTAACTGACCAGCACATAAGAAACATCGCACACGATGTATTAAGGCACAGGGTGATACTGAGCTATGAAGGACTCGCATCAAAAATAAAACCTGAAGATGTAGTAAAAGAGATAATATCAAAAGTTGAGGTGATAGGCTGAATGAGGCAACTTTACATCAACATAAAACCAGCGCTCAAAGCTTTTGAGATAACCTCAAAAACAGTATTGGGAACAGAACTCCTAGGTAACTACCCCTCACTATTCAGGGGAGGCGGTCTGGAATTCGCTGGCTTTGCAAAGTACACCCCAATGGAAGACGTAAGAAGGATAGACTGGATAGCATCACTGAGAACAAGATCACTTCTAATGAAGGAATATGTCGAAGAAAGAAGCCTGAATGTTTTTTTCCTAATAGGCTCAACAGCAAGCATGCTATACACTTCAAAAACACAACTAAAAGCGGAATATGCAGGTGAACTTATATCATCGTTAGCTTACATAATGATGGAAGAAAATGATCTAGTTGGCTATGTTATGTTCAACAAGGATATAAAAAGCATGGCAATACCAAACTGCAGCATGACACAATTCTACAGCCTTGTAAAGGACATCTCAAACAAGGATTACTACAGCGAAAGATGCAACCTAAAAAAAGCACTAGACTACGCGTTTGACACACTGAAGCCAAAAACAACACTCTTCATAATATCAGACTTCATAAACCTAACAAAAGGGTGGGAGGAGGCTCTAAAAAGGGCTTCAACAAAATATGAAATAATAGGAATCATGGTGAGAGACCCTACAGACTTTGTTTTGCCCTTCTCAAGAACAGAAGAGGTGATGCTAAGAAGCCCATCGTCAAAAAGAATCAGGAACGTAAGACTAAACCCGGTAAGGGAAAAATATAAAGAATACGTAAACAAAAAAACCGAGTACATAAAGAAAGTATTCAGAGAATCGAACGCAGACATTCTAATCCTGATAACAGACAAATCATTTGTCTCACCAGTGCTGAATTTTTTCGCAATGAGGAAACACAAAAGATGGAAATAACAGGAATAAGTTTTGAGTACCCCTGGCTGCTTTTATTCCTCCTACTAGTTCCAGTATTGATAGGAGCATACCTATACAATTTAAAACTAAAAAGAAAAGAAGCTCTAATCTTCTCAAACTTTGAAGCGCTGGAACACGTGATGGGTCACACCTTTCTACCACCTTATGTAGTCCAGATAATAATAAACATAGTAATATTCGTGCTGCTCATATTTGTTGCAGCAGGGATAACCATATGGTACTCGGGACCCGTACCAGATGCAGATTTCGCAATACTAATAGACACATCGGGATCGATGAGTGCAGAAGATATAGAAGAATCAAGGATGGAAGCTGCAAAGGCAGTAGCCACTTCGTTCGTTGAAGACCTACCACCCATATCAAGGGTTGCAGTAATCTCATTTGCTGGAACACCGTTAATTGAACAACCTCTAACAGACGAGTTGCCTAAAGCAAAATCAGCAATAAAAAACCTGGAGTTAAAACCTGAAGGAGGGACAGACATAGCATCAGCACTGATAGCAGCAGCAAACACATTAAGCATAAGCGAAAAACCAAAAGTAGTCATCCTGATGACAGACGGTTCAAGCACGGTAGGCCTGTCAGTAAAGTACGGTGTAGATGTTGTAAAATCAAACCACATAATAGTGCACACAATAGGAATAGGCTCTGAAACAGGAGGAAACATACTTAATCTCGAGGGTGGTGAAAAAGACACCATGCTTGATGAAGAAACTCTTGTGTACATAGCTGGTTCCACAACTGGAACATACCGCAAATTTACGAACAAAGAAACCTTCAAAATAAATTATGAAGAGTTAACAAAAGCAAGCTTGAGCAAGATCTACGTAAAACTAAGCCCCATAATCCTAGTAATAATCATAGTACTAATGGGGGTGTGGTGGGCGCTTTCCTTTACAAAATTCTCGAGGATACCATGATGTGAACAAGCATGACAACAACCAATAAAAAAATATGGAAAAGTGGAATACTAATTGTACTAATTGCTTTAACGATAATAACTTGTGGGTGCTACACAAAGATGACCAAGGTGGAAGAAATCCCCCCAGAACCTGCTAGCCCGCAGCCTGTGGGGATTACCGACCAGTTTTCAAAATACGAAGAAACAAGCAGAAGTGAGATCTACGAAGGATGGCAAGACTCTCAAAATAATATGACTAGGGACGTGGAAGCGGTTGATGACCTGATGAACATAACACCCTACCTCAAAAAAGAAGAAAAAGAACCAGTAACAATAAAAAATAAAATTTGGTGCAACGGCATACAAATAGGATTTGAAGAAACAGCATCGTTACAAGTAGGATTTATCAACGAAAAAATACAGTTCAACTTCAAGGTGGGGAAATTTAGAGACTTTATTTCCTACTGCCCCTGGTGCTATGACAATGTAAAAAACTATGATGAGGAAGGGGTTGACTGCGGACCAAGCTGCGAGTCTTGCAACAGGGTTGAAGAACCGATTAAGATAACTGATTACAAATGCGGTGACAAACAATGCCAAGAGGGCAACGAATACTTATGCCCTGAAGACTGCAGAAATTTCAAGCTAACAGCCCCGCTTATAACACTACTTATAATATCGTTGATAGTCAACACAAACTTCTGGGGATACTACAAGCGAAAAGGAAGATTGGACCCAGGCACAAGCATAATGTTTGGCGTCAACACAGCAGCCACAGCCGGTGCACTGATATATGTGGTAATACAATACCTGTGTGTATCACCGATGGAATGTGAGTACCTAACCTCACTTTTAGCACTCTTAACAGCGATAATAACACTGTCCATAATAATATTTAAGGTACCCTATTTCATAAGCTCACTCGCAGGAAGAGTACAAGCACGTAGGGAATATTCACAAGTACCGGAAAAAAGGCAAACCCTCATAGAGATAGACTCGCTAATAAGAAAAACACAAAAATGCATAGAACGGGGTTATGTAGGAGCAGCAGAATCTCTCTACAAGTCGATTGATCCGCTTTATGGAACACTTAGTGACAGACAGAAAAGAAAGGTCATAGAAAAAATAAGAAAGCTACACACTAAAATAGAGATGATGAAAAGAGACAAGACCAATCCATGAGCTGAAAAATAGTGTTCTAAGAAAAATAAAAAATATAAACAAAGGAAACATAAGGGTGGTTGATGATAGAAACCGGAAACAGAGACCTAGATGAACTGGTAGGGGGCTACGGAGAGGAAATAACTATAGTTTACGGCCCGCCGGCATCAGGAAAAACAACCCTTGCAATCATGGCAGCCCTAAAACAAGCAGAAGATAAAAAAACAGTGGTATACCTGGACACAGAAAACGGATTTAACGGGGAAAGGGCAAAACAGCTAGCAAATGAGGATGAAAGTTTACTGCAAAACATACTTGTCATCAGGATAAGAAGCTTCAAAGAACAGATAAGAAAATTTGAACTGTTAAACCAAATCGTTAAAAAGAGAAAGGTAGGGTTAGTAGTAGTTGACACGATAGGAAATCATTACAGGGTACAACTCCTAAAAAACGTCAAAGAAACAAACAATTCTATGGCAGAACAACTAAAACAGCTAAGGCTGATAACAAAGGAAGGCATTCCCGTTTTGATAACAAACCAGGTTTACACAGACCCAAAAACCAATGAAATAAAATGCGTTGGAGGGGACATGGTGCGTAACTTTGGCAAAAAAATAATAGAGCTAGGTATAGAACCAAGATTCATAAGATTAAAAAAGCCTGAAAAAAAGGAAATGCGGTTCAAAATACTCGAAAATGGCATACAAAAAACATAGAATAAGCACACCAAAAATTGCAGCAGGCTTGGCGCTGATGTTCCTGATAGGCTTTTTCTTAGCCTATAACATCTCAAACGCTCAACACCACTTCTTTGAAAAAAATGAAGTAACAACAGAAACATCACAGCTAACAAAAAAAACAACCATGGCAGAAGAAAGCGCAGAGGCAACAGCCAAAGTAGTCGCTGTAAGCCCTCAGGGAGAAGGACTGATTGGAGATGTAATAGTGGAAATAGTTCCTGGTGAAGGAAAAGTCCTTGTAAACACAAACCCTTTCCTAGAACCTGACACCCAATACAGTGCTGTGACTGCAGTTGAAATAGCAAAAGAGATCACACAAAAAGATCTCAAAAACAAGAACGTAATAATAGAATTTGACATCAACGGAACAGTACTTGGAGGGCCAAGCGCCGGAGCAGCGATGACGACAGCCACGATATCAGCAATAGAAAACAAACCGATAAAGGAAGGAGTAGCCGTAACAGGAACTATAGAAGCTGATGGAAGCGTAGGGAGAGTTGGAAGCCTTATCGAAAAAGGAGATGCAGCAGCAGAAGAAGGTTATGAAATATTCCTGATACCTCAAGGACAAAACACCGTCACCTATTACCAGAAGGAAATAACAAAAAGAGAAGTAAACGGTTTAGTTTTTTACAAAACAAAGATGGTGCCGAAAACAATAAATTTGAAGGATTACTTCGAAGAAAAGGGCCTGAAGGTAGTAGAAGTCAGCAACATAAGACAGGTAATCAGTTACATGCTGTGATTCTGAATATTCTTGTTATACCATTCCTCTTTCTTCTTGCAGTGAGGATTTATGCAATACTCAAACGGTTTCTTGCCTTTTCTTATCATGTTAACAACCGGATAGCCACAAGAATCACAAAACCTGCCAGAAGGCTTTGGCAGGGCATACTTCGGAAGAGAAAAAGTTGTCTTGCAGTTTGGATAGTTGGAACAGGCAACAAAATAAGACCTGTTCTTCTTAGAATACATGATCTTAAGGTCAGAGTTGCAAGAGGGACATTTGCCAACTATGCTTGACTTATTCATTGTCTCTGTAAAGGCATCAGACAAGCCCTTACCAATATTTATTTCATTCTCCTTGAAATGCTTCAATATCTTTATGAGCACAACCTTTGCTTCTTCTATAATATCGCGGCCGTGCTTCTTGCCAATCATTATCTGATTCATTTCTTTTTCAAAATGCCTTGTAAGCTTCTCATCAATTATCTCAGGAGAATATTTCTCAAGAACCTCAACAGTTTTAACACCAAGGCCTGTAACTTCAATTGCCCTTTCCTTTATGTAATCACGCTCGTACAGGCTTTCAATAATGTCTGCCCTTGTTGCTTTAGTACCAAGATTTTTTCGATCTAAAACCTTTATTATTGAAGCAGGGGTATACCTCTTAGGTGGCTGTGTCTCCTTGTCATAAAGAACAAACTCCTTAACCTCAAGAACCTGGCCTTTCTTTATGCTCGGAAGCTCAACCTCATCATGCCTTACAAACCTACCGTAAAACTTGTGCCAATTTTGCTCCAAAGTCTTAACACCAGATGCAGCAAACTGTTCACCATCAACATCTATGTCAATCTCCATCTTCTGCCTGACAGCAGAATCTGCAAAAGTTGCCATAAACCTACGAACAATTAAATCATAAAGCTCCTTAGCCTTGCCGGAAAGATTCTCGGGAACAATCCCCGTAGGGTAAATGGCCGGGTGTGCTGGATCAGACTTCTTGCCATTATTAGGAATAAGCCTAGAATTCTTCATAAGATCATCAGCAAGAGTTTTGTATTCTAACTGCTTTGATAAATCAGAAAGAATCTTCTTGAAATTAATCCTGTCAGGAAGCTGGTTTGAGCTTGTTCTCGGATACGAGATGAAAGATGATGTGTAAAGCTCCTGGGCAATTTCCAGAGTGTCCTTAGGGCTCAGCCTAAGAGCCCTGTAAGACTCAAGCTGCAGGCTTGTTAAGTCAAAAGGATGAGGAGGTTCCTGCTTAAACTCCTCAACGATAACATCAGAAACTATCGCTTTCTTACCCTTAACGTGATTCAAAACTTTCAGAGCATCAGACTTCTCCCAGAACTTATCCTTCTTGTGCACCGCATTCAAACCGTTCTTAGCCTGCAGCTCAACCTGCCAGTATGGAACTGGCTTGAAAGCCCGAATCTCCTTCTCCCTCTCTGTAAGAACATGAAGGGCAGGGCCTTGAACCCTCCCAGAAGAAAGAATCTTATGACGACCTGTAGAATTCTTTATTGACAAAGTCAAAGCACGGGATATGTTAATACCCCAAAGCCAGTCAAGCTCATGTCTTGTAAGACCTGCCTCTGCCTGACCCCAAATAATATGGGGAGAAGCGTTCTCATAAGAATCAAGAAGCTCGTCCTTTGTCAGGGTTGAAAACTTCATGCGCTTAGCATCCTTCTTTTTGCATGCAAACCTAACAATATTATAACCGATAACCTCACCTTCAATATCAAAGTCTGTATTGTGACAGCACACACCTCCTTGCCCTGCTATAAAATTCTCTCCTTCCACAGACAGGTCATAGACATATTCAGTACTTGATTCCACTTTTCTTATGCTGTTTATTGTCAAAAGTACAAGGTCTCCCAATCTTTCTGTACACCTTTTACCTTGAGGAGAACTTGATAAAAAAATGGTGTTACTTCTATGATGGTCTTGCCATACTTGCTTTATTTTATTAAGATCATCTGTTCCAGACACTGTGACACGCCAGTTCGGTCCTCCCTCCTTGCCAGTTTTTTCTACCTTGTTGGTTGAGGTTAAAATTTTTATTTGCAATAATAAATAGGATAGGTCTGATGCTAGCAACTCACTGGAAGTACTAAAACAAATGTTTCTTTTAGATACTCCGCCGTCCCCAAGGAAATAAGCTCGCAAAAACTCTTTTTTCAAGTTAATAGGTAGGTTAAATATCAGGTCAGGAATCCTTTTTTTTGTTGCTTTACCCCCAAATTGAAAAATGTTCTTAAATAAACTTGCTAGAACACAATTATCAATTGTTAGAATTTGGTGTTTAATTCTTTTGTGCAAATAATAATTATAACCCAAGTTGTATTTGTAACAAAATTTTTTGATTTCATCTATTATTTTTTGTTCATGACCATAACCCTTCTTACCAAGGCTAAACCTTATTCTATACCCTTGGTTTATATCTCCTTCAGCCAAAAAGTACCCTAAAAGCCTAATCAAGTCCTTATCAACTTTTATGGTTATAGGTAATTTATTCCTTTTATTTTTTGAGCCATAAATACAGGCATCTTTTATTTCCTTGAGTTCATTTTCATTCAGTTCTGCTAACCTGATTGTAGCCCTGTTTAGGTTACTAAAATCGTTATATTGGGTGTTGTAAACGTGATTAAGTAAACCTTGGAAAGAGGAGTTTTTGGTTCTGCAACACTTATGATTATTGATGAATCTTAAGGAGCTTACACCGAGGGAATCCAAGTATTTTATGAAATTATTTTTGGAGGGATTTCTCAACTTGTTTTCCCACATCACAATTATAGACTGGGAAATTTTTGCTTTTTTAGCTATCCCCCCTGTTGAGTACCCTCTTTTTGTTCTTAAACCTCTAAGGACTTTTAACCCGTAATCCGTAAGTACTATCCTATCATCATTCAAATATGAGTCTTTCCGTTTCTTTGTCATAACCCTATTTTTTAATATTTTAGCTACATCCTTTCCTTCTACAAAGATTTCTTTCTTATTGTCAAAATTCTTTAAATCGAGCAGATTTAACTCCAGCTTAGGTTTTTTGGAATTAGGGATGACAGCCGGACAAAGAATTTTGCCACCTGCCTTTAATTCCGTGGTTTTAAGCATTTTTATTTTATTATCATCAAGTGTGAAAATGTTATGAGAAGAAGTTAATTTAACCTTCCTACCATAAGCTAAAGAGAGCTCATATAAATCTTCTTTTATAGGATGCCTTATAACTTTTTTAAGTTTATTAAATTTGATTTTCCCTTTCAAACCAAATGAAGGGATTAAGATGCCAGAAACGGTTTTCTTATTTTCCAGAATATCGTCTATGAATTCCCCTATCTTAACAATTTTTATACAACCATCTTTAATAACGGGCGTCAACTCATTGTAGTCTACACTTGCTACTGTGAATTCATTGCTATTTTTTGCTAATTTCTGTATTAGTCTTAAATAATTTCTGGTGAACGCAGAATCCTTGTTAACGTCAGCAGAGACCTTCCACTCAACATCAAAGATTGGGTAGGTCCACCTACCTTTTTCTTTCTCAGCAACTGTGTAAAGATGACCGACAGAGCTAACAACAATTATGTCCTTACCGTTATGCCTCAACTCGTAATAAGGAACTTTGTTCAACGACTTCTTCACAAGCTTATCGTCAGCGAGAGCAGCAGCTATTTTGAGGGATGCAGATGGCTTCTCAGTTATTATAAGTTCGGTCATAGAAAGAACGGATAAAAATAGGGTTATTAAAAACTTTCTATTAATGAAAAGAAAATCACAACATTTATAAATCATCAGCAAAAGAACAAAACAGGAATATATTCT
>CAYSAF010000024.1:0-14722 GCA_964428965.1 Candidatus Woesearchaeota archaeon | reverse complement strand
AACTGCTGAGAATATCTACAACAAGTTCAAAGAGTAAGACTTTTTACACACAGCTTCTTCAGGCTCTTGGTTGTTCACGAATGGTATTAAACTAGATGAGAAGATGATTGGGGCAGTTAAAAAAAATGGTATAAAGTTGGTTTTGTCTGTTAATACGTTAAATGATAGTATAAGGAGAAAAATAATGGGTTATAAGAAGGATTTTAAGATTGTTGATAAGATCAGGTTGTTGGATAAGCATAATATCAAGTATGAGTGTTGGTTTGTTCCTCTGAAATCTCTTATTGAAAGTGGTGATACTGAAAAGTCATTTGATTATCTTGTTAATTCAACCAAAACTACTAAACTTGCATTTAGCACCTCCGCTCCAACTAAATTTATCCCAAAAAATATGAGAGAAGAGCTTCTTGTAGATAAGTCAGTAATTTGTAGGTTGCTGGATGAATATAACGGGAGAATTGAAAAAAACATCTGTATTAAAAAAAGATTGAACCATAAGGATAGTTCGTTAACATGGGTTGTTTCTACATTGAGAAGTTTGATTAAGGGCAAGAGGAATTATCTGGTATTATCACCAAAAGGGTCTTGTGATATGATCAGATCTGTGCTTAACACCCCTAACGTTCATGTTCAGCCTGTAAGTTCCTTTTTAGGGGAACATGTTAGTGTAGCTGGCGTACTTACAATAAGGGACTACCTCTCATCTCTTAAAAAAACAGATTTTGATTATGATTGTGTTATTATTCCCTATAATTCTTTTGATGTGAATTTTGATGACTTTACACTTTTTAATGTGAATGAGCTTTATGCAAAAATAAGAAAGCCTTTAATATTAGTATAAATTTGAGGTTTATCCATAACAGAAGGGGGGATAAGATGGACTCTGTGAAAATTCCGCAGGCTTTAAGCATTCTTGCTACGAATAAATGCAATTTTAATTGTTATTATTGTGAGTTTGACTGTAAGCTGGAAGGCACTTCGCTGGGCATTGATTTGTTGAAAAAAATACTTCACCAAGGTAGTCAATTAAGGATTAGGAGGGTTGTTTATGATGGTGGTGAACCAATGCTTTATGAACATTTTGAAGAACTTTTAAAATTATCCCATAAATACAACTATAAGACAGGGTTTGTCACAAATGGGTGGTTTATCCCAGAAAAATTTGATTTATTAAGAAAATACAAGGTGGATGATTTCTGGATTGGGATAGACGGAATGGATGCAGAAACAAATGACAAAATAAGGGGTAAGAAAGGGTCTTTCAAAAGGATTATGGAGTCTGTTGATTTAATAAAGGAAAATGGTATGTTTGCTGCCTTGAATTTTATTGTCCTAAAAGAGAATTATAAGCAAGTAAAAAAACTTATTGAATTTGCTGCAAAAAATGAAATAAATGGTATGCAGATAATCAACCTGAATAAATATGCGGGAAGAGCATACAAAAATAATGTTCAAGGATTAAGCCCTAAAGAAGAAAGTTATGTAAGAGAAACGGTAAATAATTATACTCATTTATTAAACATAAAGATTAATACTGGTTATTTAAACAATAAAAGGGTTTCTGGGCTGTGCAAATATCTCTCACTTAATCAGTTATGCTTTGACTGGAATGGAAGTTGTTTATTATGTGCTATAACCCCTGAAGTAAATGTTGGAAGATTGCCATTCCCATCAATACAAAAAGATAATTTTTCAGATGTTTTGAAAAAGATAAATGAGATAAATAAGAAGTTTACAGAAATTAGGGATAAAGAATTTATGCTGTGGAAACCAGAAGAAACGCATTCTAGTTGTGGTTATTGCCTTGAAAGATTAAGGACAGACCCCTCGCCTTTTTTCGAACAGGAGTCAGAAGAAACAACAAAGTATAAAAAAATGGACGGTGACTTACTCTTAACCACTTCTTGTCCTACAGAATGCGAGTTCTGCATTTATGGCTGTAAACCAGAGGGAGAGTGGATGCCTGAAAATACTATCGAGAGAGTAGCAGAAGAATACACAAAAAATGACGTTGGAATAAGGATAGGTGGTGGAGAGCCGTTCTATGATCTTGAAAAACTAGAGAGATGCCTTGACATTGTTTTGAAATACCAGAAACCGCATGAAGTTTTAGTCATTACCTCTGGCTTTTTTGGTAGCAGTAAAGAACTGACAAGAAAAGCATTGAAAATATTAACAGACAGAAAACTAGACACTTTGGTTGTTAGCACCGATAGGTTTCATCTAAAATGGATTCCTTTATCAAGTATCATCAACATAATAAATGAAGCGAAGAAACAAAAACTGAAAATCATTTTAAGGGTAACACAAGATGAAAGAAGCTATGGATTAATGGATAAATTAGCAGAAATAATTGTAGAACATCAAGTTAAATTCGAGCCACATGAGCAATATGGTGTTTATGGCAAAGCAGAATTGCTTGACCCAAGTTTACGGAACAACGCTGAAAAAAGAAAAGAATATTTTAATAAAAAAATTGTTGAGTTTGCTATGAAGTACAAAAAGTCAGCAATTGTAAAAGATTATGAGGAACAGTCTCCAAAGAGGTCTCAGAGAAAATTTGCTTCAAAATTCTATCCTACAACATTCCCTAATGGCAACGTTTATGCTGACTCTCAGTGTGCAAAGGGATCTTTTATGGGTAATATAAACGAAGAAAGCCTAAAAAACCTAATAGACAAATTCTCGAAAACATTGCCTGGCTACATATTATGGTCAGAAAAATCAAGTTGTCCTGTTAGGATGAAAAGGTTATTGCCCTCCAATATAGATGACACATGTGACTATTGCAGAAACCAGCCCCTTGCTGAAGAAATTCAAAAAGAAGCAATTGGGAGATACTATACAATCATAAATATAGGGGATGATTTTGATAAGCTGCTAGAAAAATTAAAAAAACCTAATAGAGAGCTTTTGTTGTCTTTCAACCTTAACGAAAAAGACCTGAATCAGAAAACTGGAAAGAAGATAATTGGTTTCCTAAGCGCATTAAAAAATGCTGGTGTAAGGTTTAAGATATCAAAACCCCTGCCTAGATGCCTGTTCGGTATGAATTATATCAACATAGCAAAGGAATTAGGTACCCCAAGAAACTGCTACGAATGCAGTGAGTTATTTAGTGTTGTTAATGAAGCAATTGTCAGCTGCAAGCCAATCAATAAGAAGGGTCCTAACATTTATTATATGGAGGATAGAAACCAGATCTGGGAGTTCTTTAATATTTTGAGGTTACAAAAAGAACCTGGTGAAAAGTGCAAGAAATGCAGTTATTTCATGAGGAAGTTCTGTGATGGTTTGTGTTTTAGAAGATAACAACTCCTGAATTTGACCGCAACTTATTTAAGTTAAGATGGTATGACACTTTTATGGAAGGGGGTGAACGAAAACGCCTCTTCCTGATTGTTGACCGCATCAGGTTGGGCGATGAGGAATGGTTGTCAAGGTTACGCAATCCTTATGAGTTAGCGTTTGCTAATCATGCCAGGGAAAGGCTTGACTTTCTTCAAAAAAAAGGTTTTGATAAGAGGTTTTATTGGCATGGCTTCCCTGTTATTGCCCCTCAGTTCCCCCCTTTAGGTTCTGATATTGAAAAGAATCATTTGGTATACACTTTTTTGAACAGGAATAAATCTCTAGTGCAAGGCTCAATTACAGTGGCAATATCCTACAATTGCAACTCTTACTGCAAGCAGTGTTACATTTCAGAGTACGTTGATCCTGAAAAAAAGGAGTTGTCTGTTCCCGAGTTTAAGTTGCTTTTTGAGAAAATCGTTAACGAGTTGGGTGTTTGGCATATTGATCTTACTGGTGGCGAGCCCCTGGAGCATCCTGACTTCTTTGATATTATCGATCAAGTTCCTAAAGATAGGGCTACAGTGATTCTTGCAACGAATGGGATGCATATCAATAAGGATGTTGTAAAAAGGATTAGGGAGTCTAATATCATGGTGTGTAAAGTCAGCCTCGGTTCCTATCTTAGGAGCGGCAGTAGTGGTGTGGTTAGGGATTCTTTTGACAAAGCAATAAAGGGCATAAAGCTGCTGTTGGAGAATAAGATATGTACTTTTGTTCAGATATACGTAGAGAGGGGATGCCACACAACTAACGAGTTGGAATCGTTAGTTCTGAGATGTAAGGAGTTAGGCGCAGCAGGGGTTCACCTGATAACCCCACTCACAGTAGGTAATCTGAAGGGCAGGTATGACTTAATGTTGGGTTTTGAGGACAGGAAACATCTCTATGCTCTTCAAAGCAAATACAGAAGTCCTGGCTTTTTTGTTGTTGTTTTTCCTGATTGGGAGCTTGAGCTCAAACAGTCTGGCAGGGGATGTCTTGCTGGGAGGGGCAGGATTTACATAACCCCTTATGGCAATGTTTTTCCCTGCAACATGCACTGCAGTAAATCATATGGAAACATACTAAGAGATGATGTTAAGTTGATGATGAAGAAGATGCATGCAGACATCCCTGATTATCCTGAAACATGTTTTTCATCTGATGTAACTCTTGACACGATTCAGGCAATTAAGCAAAGTATTAAAACTCGTAATTGTCAAATCTGTTGAATTTATTCTGGTCTTTCATATTTCTCTCAAGAGAATAAAGAATTATTTGTGAGTTAGCACAATTAAGTTGACATCCATGAGGATTCTTTACGAAAAATAGATTTCAGAAAGCATTAATTGCTTTGAGCATGGCATTTAAGTTGCAGCCGAAAAATAGGCTGGTTAACAGGGCACTAAGCAGGACTTATTATTTAAATGGGCAATGTGATGACGCTGAATTCTATTTAAATAAGTATTTATCATTAAAGCATCATCAGCGCAGCCTGCTTTACCCTGTTTTAAAAACGAAAGATTTATAATCAACTAAAGTTATACATATTAGTAACTTTGGTTGATTATCAAATGATCCCGTTAATACTAAGAATGAAAAAGGTGATGCATAAAGAAATAGCAAGAGCCCAGGATTTAGTAGTCGAAGAAACGTATAAGGTTTTTGATAAAGCAGTCCTGCATGGGGGAACTGCAATCTGGAGGTGCTACAAAGGGAACAGATTTTCAGAAGATATAGATGTTTACCTTCCTAGAGATCTGAAAAGAATAAACCTCCTATTTGAAAACCTTGAAAAAAAAGGATTTATAATAGAAAAGAAGAAAGTGGGTGAGAACAGCCTGTTTTCAAAGCTTAGGTTGGGTAGCACTATCGTTAGGCTCGAAGCAATATTCAAAAAACAAAAAGGTTCTTTAAAAGAGTATGAAACAATCGAAGGGAACCTCATAACAGTTTATACCTTACTCCCTAAAGAGCTGATAAAAGAGAAAGTTTCTACTTATTCAAAAAGAATCAAGATAAGAGATTTATATGATATTTTCTTTTTGTTGAGGTACATAAAGAACAACAAAGAAGTAAGCGCATACCTAAAAACCCTAATTATGAAATTTATAAAGCCCTCGGATGAGAAAGAGCTGAAGGTTTTAATTACAGAAGGTATTGTGCCAGATGTTGAAAGTATGATAGCATATATAAAAAAATTTATTTAAAAATGGGAAAGGAAAAATACCAAAAGGAAATTGAAAACTTATTTAAAAAAAGTTTTGTTGTAGATGTCGGATCTGTAAAAAGAATTGTTAAAAAAACAGGGGTGGTTAAACAATATACTAAACAACTGATAAGGAATATGATATTGAAAGGAAAAATAAAAAGATTGACTAAAGGCTACTATACTCTACATAATGATATTTCTCTTGCCGTTTTTTGTTTCAAACCTGCATATTTTGGTCTGCAAGATGCTATAAGCTTCCACAACCTTTGGGAACAAGAAACAATACCCGTTATAATCACAGCAAGAAGAGTAAGGCCAGGTATAAGGAAAGTCTTAGACGCAAATGTTATGGTTAGAAGGATAAATAAGAAATATTTCTTTGGTTTCGATTATTTCAAGGAAGGTAACTTTTATCTTCCCTACTCAGACCTAGAAAAAACTTTCATAGATATGGTCTATTTCAAAGAGAAATTAAGTAAGGAAGCAATTAAGAGTTTTCAAAGCAAGATTGACAGGAAAAAACTCAAATCTTACCTAAAGGTTTACTCAAAAAGATTTAGGCAACAAGTGTTAGTTTGCTTATGATTGTTTTGTAGGCCTTTGCAGTTTGTTGTATTCCCACTTTAATGCTTATCTTCCTTTTAAAATAAGGCGTGATTAAGCCAAAACCCTTCAACATTGTATTAAACACCGATATGTACATATAGTTTTCCCCAGAACTTAGTAGAAAGTCTTTTTGGCCTCCTCGGGGTTTAATGGCTTGCAAAAAGCTTATCTTCGAACTACTTTGACATTTTCTACAGAGCCAATAAATAAAAAAAATTTATATACTAGTAAATTGTATATTTCTAAGATGTTTAAGGTGAAAAAGAGGTATGCTTTTATTATAATACTAACTGTGTTATTTTTATTAGTTTCTTTTACCGTTAGTGGTGCAGAGACCCTATTCTTCAATTGGTCCATACCAGATGGGGGTATTTGTTCAACCGACCCGAAGGGAACGGCTAAGTCTGGAGTAATTAATTATACCAGTGCTCTACCAGTAAGTTGTTGTAGCGGAAGGGTTGGTTTGCCTGTAATTGTAGAGTTTTGTAACAGTATTTATGGGTGCGCTAGTACTGTGGTTTGTTGTGACCTTTGTTGTCCAAGGTGTCAGTCATGTTCTCTATCTGGAGCATGCGTTGATATTTGTAAGGGAACTGATACAAGTTGTGGCTGTGATTCAGTTCCATGTAGAAATTGTGATCTGCGTGATGGTTGTGTTGGAAAAGATTATGTGGACTATTCATGTACACTACATAGTTGCACATATACTATAACCGTCAATGATCCAAGATGTTGCACCCCTGAGAGTTGTGATTCTCTTGAGAAGCAGTGTGGTAACTGGTCTGATGGTTGTGGTGGTGCCTTGAATTGTGGTTCCTGTCCTGCTAATAGGCGTTGTTCGTATTCGCCTTCGTACGACTTGTGGAGGTGTCGCCCTCTCAGTCCTTGCACTCCTAACTGCGGAAATTGCAGTACTGAGAATCCGGATACATGGACTACATGGTATGATAGTGACGGTCTTTGTAATAGTGGCCGGGATAACTGTCGCATCGACTATCCTAACGATACTAGATGTGCTTGTTCTGATGAGTGTTCTCCTGGTGGTTCTAGGCAGTGTTTTAATAGCAGTGCTTATCGGGTTTGCGGTGATTATGATGCTGATTCGTGTTTGGAGTGGGGTGCTCCTTTAAGTTGTCCTGCTGGTCAGGCTTGCTCTGGTGGTGTTTGCAGTGCTTGTTCTGATGAGTGTTCTCCTGGTGGTTCTAGGCAGTGTTTTAATAGCAGTGCTTATCAGGTTTGCGATGATCATAATTGTGATTCGTGTTTGGAGTGGGGTGCTCCTTTAAGTTGTCCTGCAGGTCAGGTTTGCGTTGATGGTCATTGTAGCGGTGAATGTAAGATTACCTCTGTTTCTGTGACTCCCAACTGTGCTGGCGTTGCTTCATCTGACTGTGATGCTGGTGATTCAATTTCGCTGTCTGCCTCTTATACCGGTGATTGTTCTTTGGTGAGGTTGTTGCAGGTTGATGCCTCTGGTGGTGGCTGTACCATCGCTTATTCAGGTGCTAGTGTTATGGGTATGCAGGGCAGGTTTACGACTTTTCCCTCGGTAAGTCCTGCTGTTGCAACTTGGACAATCACTTCTGTGCCTGAAACCTGCGCGGATAAGACCATGACACCCACCGCAGCTGGATTTTATAGTGGGGAGCCTTTGGAGGGGAATTTTATAGACTCAACAACTAGCGTTTCAGGTTCTTTCAAGTTTGGTCCTGCTGGTTGTATTAATGAGTGCAATAGTGGTGATAGGAAGTGTTATGACACTACATCTTACCAGCTTTGTACTCTTATAAGTAGTTGTTATGCTTGGGGTTCTCCTGTTAGTTGTCCTGCTGGTCAGGTTTGTAGTAATGGTCAGTGTGTAGGTGGTGAGGTTTGTTCTGCTGCTGGCGATGAGGACGGTAACGGTGAGTGTGATTATGATAGTTCAACCTGTTCTCATGGTGATGTTGTTTGTCCTGTTGGTGTTACCGGGTTAACTGTTAGTAATTCTAACCCCTATGTGGGTTCTACTATCGCTGTTGATTGCACCTCTACTGTTGGTGGTGTTAACAGTGTTAGTGCTAGTGTTGACGGTGTTGGTTTGTGTCAGTGGTTGAGTTGGTCTAATAATGTTGCTAGTTTTTCTTGCGGTGTTGGTTCTGTTGCTGGTCCTAGGACTGTCAGGTGTTATGTTGACACCTTTAAGTCTTATGCTGTTTCAGGTCAGGAGTCCCGTACAATGACCATTAATGTTACGTCTTCTGAATGTGATAAACATAATTCTTCCTCTTCTTGTGAGGCTGATACTAAGTGTGATTGGTGTCCCCAGTGTGTGGGTGTCAAGTATACTGGCGGTGTTGTTGATAGGTGTTTGGTTGCTGGTACTTGTCCTTCTCCTTATTGTTGGAGTGGTTTTTGTGGTGCTTCTTGTGACCCTACTCAGAGAGGTTGTGTATCTCCTTTTATTTGTAATGATGCTACCTGTACTTGTGGTGGTTGTGTTTCCTGTTCTTCTGACACCTGTTATAACAGCACTGCTGTTCAGCTATGTTCCAGTGGTTGTTTGGGTTTGGTACTTAATTGTAATCCCGGTGCTGTTTGCGGTGAAGATGCTAGGTGTGTTTGTCCTGATGGTACTCAGCTTTGTGCTGATGGTAGTTGTAAAACAAACTGTGATAATGTGACTTGTAACAATAACGGTGTTTGTGATACTGGTGAGGGTTGCTCATGTCCTGATTGTGAGGGTGAGAGGGATGGTTGTGATGTTTCTTCTGTTTGTATAGATGACATCTGCAAAAAGTGCGAACTGAGCAGTGCTCGTTGGGATGTTAGTTGTGGTTGTGATGCCTGTCCTGTTTCTACCAGTTCTCCTGTTGGTTTGATAGCTGTTGGTAACGATGCTTGCGTTGGACAGTCTTTCAGGTTCAGGGTTTTCTGGAAGGGTGATTATACAAAGGTTGTTAATCCATCTCCTCCCTCTTCTGATTTTGGTGACGGCAGGGTTGTTTCTAACTGGACTCCTTTCTGGGCTGATGCTAACTCATTGCCCTTAATTACTCAGGATCCCGTTTATGAGTTTTATGTTGATGCTGTTGGTGTTGATGAAGAGTTTTCGGTTAACAAGATTATGGTTTGTTTGGTTGATGGTGAGGCTGATGATGACTGCGATGGCGTTAAGAATACCGAAGATCAGTGTCCTAATTCCCTTTGTGGTGTTACAGTTATTAAGGAAGATGGAGTTTGCAAGGGTTGTACTGAGGATCAGTGCGATTGTGTTTCTCAGGTTGATTGTTCTATGGTTCCTTGGTCTGAATGTAATGAGAAAAACAAGAAGACTAGGAATATTTGTAAGAATCCTATGACCGGTCAGCCTTTCTTTGATGAGACTGGTAGTTGTTGTAATCAGCAGAGTACTTGTATGTGCAACCTTGGTTCTTGTACGAATCATGGTAACTGGATTCCTACTGTAAGAGATTGTTTGGTTGAGGAGGAGTTTTCGTTCTTTTCTGCCGTTAACGTTTTAGTAGTTCTTTCGTTTTTGCTATGTTACTACCTCTTTGTTCAGTTCAGGAAGAAGAAAAAATAGGAAACTTTTATTCTGGTTAACATACTGGAATCTTAAAAACGGTAAGGTGTTAAGTAAACGTCACCTAAAGGGGTGATAATGAAGAGTTTGAGTTTTACTTTGGGATCGCCGTCGCCGATTTTAGATAGATTTAAAAATCCTAAGGATTTTAGGCATCTTATGGAAATAAAAATATTTTTTAAAATACCACCAACAAAGCATTTAAAAGGGGGCGGGCATAATGTTACACAATTTAGGAAACCGAACAAAGATTTTATTAATATTTTTAAACGAAAATGGCCGGGTAAAGTAAATAAATATTTAAACTATCTTAATAAGCTATTCGTGAACAAACCTCAAGAAATATGTTGTTTTATTTCTACCTCAAATGAAGTGCTTGGCGGTTGCAATAAATTTGAACATAGCAAGTTTGTGATATATATTGCTAATAAGAAGATTTCAGCGAATTTTTTTATGGTTTTATTCCATGAGTTGTGCCATGCTTATCTACATAACGAAAACAAAATCCAAAAGATTGTAGAAAAAAAGTACCGTTTTGATATAGAAGAACTTTTAGCTCAACTTCTAACTTTAAGATATTTTAGAAAGTCTAAGTATGTTAAAGATATGCCAAACACTATTTTTAAAAATTTGTCGATCGAAAAAATCGAGAATATCAAAAATGCATTTAGAAAGTTTAATGGAAATGTATTATTGATTGATTGGTTTAAATCTATTTATAATCCAAATATTCTTTAAATTGTCTAAGTTTCCTGGAGTTCGGATCTCTAAATTGACAAAATAGGGTATAAATATTTAAACTAAAATCCATCCAATTCATACCCTTTATAATATCAGAAAATTTTTCTTTTTCATCATTACTGAATGTTTGAAATTCTTCCATTAATTCACAAATAGTTTCTGGTTCGCATTTAGCCCCAGGAGCTTCACTTCTTAGATCTTCTTTAGCATCCGTAGAATACATCAAGCATCCAGGCTCGCTATTTAGTTTGAGGAATCCTAAATAAATACATATATGGGTTCTTTTAGGTAGGCACTCAAGTCTTCTATTTACATATTTAGATAAGTCTTCTGGGTTGTTGACTAGTTCATAAAATAATAAAGTATTATTCTGCATAAAATCATTAATTTCAGAAATATCTGACTCATACTTTAAACCACAGCACGCAACACAATGTTGCCCACCAAACCTGCAAAGATTTATCATATTTTTTCTAACCATTCATGTTTTGAATCGAGAGAGCAAAGGGGAGCATTTTCCTGTCTGATTCTCTCAGCTTGTTCAGAGTACCATATATCTTCCCAAGAATTCGTAAATATATTACCTAAAATATAATCTCTGGTCATATCGCAAGGGATAAAATCACTATTAGGTAAAATAACCGCCCTTGTCGTTCCAGCTAAGCAACCATTGCATTTTAAAGTAGCATTTAATGATTTGTCTTCGTCAATATAAGGGTGCATAAAAACTAGATCGGCATACGGTTTTACTTTTTGCAGGGCCTTTCTCCAAAAATCACGCAAAATCTCATTACTAACTTTCAATTGATCAAAATTATGTAGGTATTGTCTACTAGGCATAATGTTCATGAAATGCAAATTCTTATACCCCAAAAAATAAAATTCATCGATGCTTTCTAGAAGCGTGTCTATATTTTGTTTGTGAACGACTGTTCCAATTATAAATGTGACTCCTTCGTCCGTTAAATATTCCAATCCTCTTTTTGTTTTGGCATACTTTTTTCGTACTCTGTTATGTACCTCTTCAATATGCGAATCCAATGAAACCTGAATACCAAAATGTCTTTCTTTCTGAAGATTTTTTAATTCTCTAGCAATTTTTCTACTTATTAACGTCCCATTTGTTACTATGTCTATATCCATATTACCTCTTTTACACACGTATTCTAAAATATCTAAAAAATCTCTTCTTAAAAATGGTTCTCCCCCACTAAGAACTAATTCGAATGGTTTAATTTTATCTATTGCATAATCTAGTATTTGTTTAACTTCTTTGGTTGTTGGATTCCTGCCGCTTCGTGGGTAAGCATAGCAGTAGCTACAATTAAGATTACAACTGTAATTTACTTCCACAGCTAGGTCTATAGGGGACTTTATTTCTATCATATTACTCAAGATAAAGACTTATTCCAAAATTTGACTTACAAATCTATCGAGTGACCCCTTATCTAAGTTCCTTTTACCAATAACTTCTTCTGGTTTAGTTCCTTTTTGTAAATCTTCTAATACATCGATTGCTTCTTTATCTGCTTTGTATACAACAGTTGTCTTTGGGTTATAAATCAAACCACCAAACTCCTCTCTTCGATATTTTAAGTCTTTTACGCTAAGTTGCCCAGAATTTCTAGGATCAAAAATAGGTCTTGCAGGTGGTGCCCACGACCATCTTCCTGTCCAGGCTTCCGTTGGCTGTTCGTACATAAATTCTTGGCTTTTACTTTTTAGATAGACTTCTACTTTCATTTTTAATACCCCCGTATGTTATCTCAATAAAGATATTACTTTAAACTTTATAAAACTTTTCATTATCCAATGATAACGCTTTCGAACAACTGAAAGTTATGAGGCAATATGTGGCGAAGCCATCCGACGGCGACCCCCAATTAAAACTCAAAGTAAGTTACAATCAACACATATAATTAGGTGACGTTAACTTAACAACCCATTAAAACGGCTTTGGTGAAAATCTTTTTTTGTTTATACTCGTTAAACTCCTAAAAATGATAAGAGTCATGGCTTTTTCATATCATCCGGCGTAAAAACCTCAAAAATCAGCAGACTTTTTCACCAGAGCCCATAAAACGTAAGGTTTATAAGGTTTAGTTTTGTTGGGTTTTCTATACATTTGCTGCAAAAAAAACTTCGGAGTTCAACTCCAAAACACCCTTTAAGGGTTAAACCAGTCTTAAGCTAAACCAAAGAAAATATCAGAAACAAAATAGGTTTTTGTTGGTTCTGCTTGGGATAATGGGTTGGCTTACAAAAGCTTGTTTGAAAAACTTGCTTTTGTGGGGAAAACCTCGGAAAAAGTGCAAAACAAGAGTCTTGCACAGAAAATACAAACTCGAAAAGTTTTCTTATTAGTTGGGATTATGTCATGACAAGCTAAAAAAGGAGGAAAAACTAATTCTTGAGCTTATTTCAGCAGAAATAACCCAAAACATTCTAAAAAATATTATGAAAGGAGGGCGACAGCTATGAAGAAATTATTTGCCATGCTATTGGTTATGATATTCGTTTTGCTGGCCTTGGAGGCTGAGGGTCAGAATGTTTACAAGGTTGGACCTAACGGGGACTATCAAACGATAGGGGAAGCTGTGTGGCAAGCTCGTGCTTTTGGTGGTGAGGTTTGGGTGAGTGAAGGAATTTATTATGAGCATGTCACTCTTGGTGATAAGATTACAGCATTAAAAGGAGGGTACAACTTAAATTACACTGAAAGAGATCCAAAAAAATATGTAACAACTATTGACGGAAGCAAAAATGTGGGGTATAATGGTGTTGAAATATTTGCTTCTCTGCTTCTTGACGGGTTTACAATCGAGAATTGCGATGCAATGGATGCTTCCGGAATTTTGGTGTACGTCAGGGATGATACTAGGCAGTTTACGATATCCAACAACATAATAAGAAAAAACAAAAACTATTCTGGTGGTGAAGGAACTTTGGCAGTTTTTGCAATGGATAATGCAAAATTAACGATAAACATCTTAAGCAATGGGATATACGAAAACGTTGATGGTTTAGGAACAGCAATTTACATCACATCAGGAGGATATCCCGGAGAAGGACAAACTGCTTACATAAAAGCCAATATAGAAAACAATGACATACACTCAAACACATTCCTAACCTCATTAGGACCTGGAGTCACAATCGAGTCCACAGGCAGCTCGCAAGCTGATATTCTCCTCAAAAAAAATAAGATACACAACAACATAGGGCCAGGGGCAGCAGCACTTAACATAACAAATTTGGACATTTCTTCTATTAGCTTAATAGCAGAAGAGAATGAAATAACACAAAACAAGGGGGGGGCCATAAAAATAGAGGACTATTCAGGTGGCCTAAATATTACCCTAACCAAAAACACTTTTATGCAAAACTATGATGTGGGGTTTGGCGGAACTATAGACATATATTCCTACAACACCAACCAAAAAACATCAGAAATAGAACTAACAGGGAACCTCATCTTGGAAAACACAGCAGGTGTTGGAGGCGGAGGCATAAACATAAACTCAGAATGGGCAACAGGCCAACCCACCCAAGTAAAGCTAAACAATAACATAATAGCCTACAATGAAGCAGTAGGTAACTTCATGCAGTACGGGGAAGGAGGAGGTATAAGAACCAGCGGTGAGAAAACCAACCTCGAACTCAACAACAACGTAGTATATGGTAACAGGGCAGGGAACAGGCCGAGAGGTGCAGGTTTAATGCTCGGTTCACCAAGCACAATAAGGAATTTAGTTATAAGGGAAAACGTACTTGATGGAACTGGTGGGTATGGGGAAGACATCTACATAAACTCAGATGTCTACATAGAATACTCAAACGTAGATGAAAACAAAATCTATCTAGCTGCCGGCACTCTGACAATCAGTGATATATCAAGTGCTGACCCTTCTTTTGAGGATCCCCTGAACGTGAACTTCACTCTTCTCTCAGACTCACCTTGCATCGATGGCGGCAATCCAGCCATAGAGTATGATGATGAATGCATTCCGCCTGGCAAGGGAACATCGAGAAATGATATCGGTTATTATGGGGGGGAAAACTGCAGCTTAGTGATGCCTGATAGGACATTAACCTTAAATAGCATGGGAGGTGGAACAACACAACCAGCTCCTGGAACTCATGATTATTTTCCGGTTGAGATATCGTTACAGGCGCTGGCTGATAGCGGCTATTCTTTTTCTGGCTGGACAGGGGATGTTCCAGTTGGCAAGGAAAACGAAAATCCACTGTGGCTGTTTATGGAT
>CAYSAF010000023.1:0-14990 GCA_964428965.1 Candidatus Woesearchaeota archaeon | reverse complement strand
GAAGTTTTTCAATTCTATAAGTCATACAAGAAAGATTGAATTTGTACGCAATGCTTGTTGCAATGGTGCTAACAAAAAGTATATAAAGGATTTATGTTTTAGGTAGAGTGATGCAAATACAACTAATGGAAAAGCCTAAAAGCCCAGTAATTATAGAAGGGTTTCCCGGCTTTGGTCTCGTTGGAACTATTGCAACAGAATTCTTGATAAAACATCTCGAAGCAAAGCAGATAGGGAAGATATGTTCTGATGAATTAATGCCTGTGGCAGCAGTCCATGACTCAAAAATAGTTGAGCCCCTAGGCATATTCTACGACAAAAAACACAACATAATTATAATACATGCACTAAGTGCGGTAAAGGGCTTGGAATGGAAGATATCAATGGCGTTAATGCAGCTGGCAAAGATGGTTAAGGCAAAAGAATTCATAAGCCTGGAAGCGATAGGCTCAGAAGAGCAGGGAATGAGAGCGTTCTATTACACAAGCAGTGACACAAAGAAAAAAACATTTGAAAACATGGGCTTGCAACCGCTAAAAGAAGGCATGGTTATGGGTGTAACCGGAGCGTTGTTGTTGAAAAATCCTATGTTGGTATCCTGCGTATTCGTAGAAAGCCATGTGGGCTTGGGGGACAGCAAAGCGGCAGCAAAGGTAATAGAAATTCTCGACGATTATCTCGGCCTAGAAGTGGATTACAAACCCTTGATAAAGGCTGCAGAGAAATTCGAACAAACACTCAAAGAAATTCTAGAAAAAGGGAAGAAGGTAGCAGAACAGAAGAACAAGAGAGAAGAAGACTTGAATTACTTAGGTTAATTCTATATTTTTTAACATAAATAAGTTTATTAACATAAAAGAAAAAATAACAGCAATGGATAACATAACACTATCCTATCTACCTATCCGCACATAGGGCTTGTCGAGAGGTTAGAAAAATAAGTGGGCCCGACGGGATTTGAACCCGCGACCTCTTGGTATCTCCTTAGCACATTATCAAAGACATATTGTTTTTCAAAACCTAAATACTTATGCTAATAAGAGCCAATTGCTCTTCCAAACTGAGCTACGGACCCTTGATGAAAGATCTAAGGTCTCTGTTTTGCTTATTTAAAACCTTTACCCTTCTCCAACCAAGGATCTCGAGCTTATCGTCACCACAATTAGGACATTTCGTGGGAGCTAACGCTTTCTTTGTAACGTTAGACATCCATTCCCAGCCGCAAGAACGACAGGCCATCGTGTAACGCAACATATCAGAAGATTCGGAAGGAAAAATTATATTCTGCTTGAAAATACCCAAGTTGAAAGTGAAAAAAATCAAAAATATAAATATCAAAACAGTAATAATAGCCTTCAACAAAAGAACATTTTCGGATCTGAAAAGAAAGTAAGTTATCACAGCTGCCACGACGTAAAGACCGGCAATAATCCATTTCTTCATAGGGGCTGGCTCTTCCATACAAAAGGATAGGGTTGGGAAATATTTAAGGATTGTTATGTTCAAAAAACATGCTTAAAAAACCTACTTTTTTATAAAAAATTGAGTAAAAACCATTGTTAAAGGTTTTCATTTATGCTTAAAACTTTTAAGCGCACACTTTTATCGTTTACACTATATATTGTATAAACAATTTATTTTACAAACAATGTATATTACTAGCAATATATAGGCTACACAATAATAATGTTTATATAATGTTAAACATCCGATAAGTGTATGAAAGAGGTGCCAGCGGTTCTAGATCTTAGGGGATTTTTATCATTCCACATACTCCACGAGCTGAAAAAGGGGGAGAGATGCGGCGACGAGCTGGCAACAATCATAGGGAGCAAGAAAGGAACAAAACTGACACCGGGAACCATTTACCCGGCACTGAAAAAGCTAAAAAAACACCAACTGGTAACGTTGAAAAAAGAGGGAAGAAAGAAGATTTACGAGCTGACAAAAAAGGGTGAAAGGGAATATTTAATAACAAGGAAGATAGTCAAAAACATGTTCAAAGGGGTGTAAAATGGGTAAAAAATGAAAGCCATGTACAAGGAACACCTTCTCAACGAGTGCTTTGACATAGACGATCTCATAAGATGGACAAAGACCCAGATGGACAACTCCCACAAAGAAGACCACCTAGAAATATACAACAAATTCTGTACTTTGCTAGAAAAAGTCAAAGAAAACCAAACTAAATCGAGGTATCAAGAGGAATTCGGTAGAGACCGAAAAGTAGAGAAAATCTGCCTACTAGATTCAACTTAAAAAATAAAAAAAAGTTTAATAAAAAAAACTAAACTTACCTCTTTTTCTTTTTCTTCTTACCGCCACGAGCCATCTTTGCTTCGCAAACGTTGCCCTTACCATCTACATAGTATAGGTAACCTGGCTTCCTCTTAATGGCGTTTCTTATGAGGATACTTCCCATTTATCTTTCACCTCTCTAGTTTATACTGAATAGAGAGGGATTAATAGTATATAAAGTTAGCGTTTTTTCCGAGGATAGCCTAGACGGTGTCGAGGGGGCTTTTTACCCTGTTTAAACTGTCCGTCGAGCATAATTTAACCCTCCTAATTTCTTCTTCTATTTTTTCTGCACATTTCTCAACAGATAATTTTATATCCGATTCAGTAAACCTAAAAAGCTTCCAACCTTTAGTTCTTAGGCAAAGTTCCTTATTTTGATCTAGTTTTAGTTTTTTCTTTTGGATATCATTTAGCTTGTTTTTAGGGTATAATTTTGGATTAGCATGCCAATAATCCCCATCACATTCTATTGCTATCTTAAGTCCAGGGATAGCAAAATCACAGACAAACCTATTTGCTATTGGAAACTGGCTTCTAAAAGTAATATTCCTTTTAGAAAGTTCTTTTGCCAATAACCTTTCTATAGCTGTATTTAGAGAGGGTATTTTATTATTTTTTAATCTCTTTATGATACACCCCCTTGAGGTTTTTGAAACTTTTTTTCTTAATTTTTCAGCTTTTTGTTTCCCAAAAATTTCATCCCAGGATTTACCATAATGGGAATGGTTCTTACCCTTCAAAGAAGAAATGTGCTCAAAATTAGGTCTTTTTTTGATATCAAACTCTTTCATTAATTTAATCACTGTTTCTCTTGACAATCCAATTTTATTAGCTATTTGTTGTTGAGTTGATTTATCTCCCCAATACAATTTATTTAACAAATTTGGCATTGATAAATTAAATATACTCTCTATCATCTTTAACCTATCCTCCCTTTTCCTCTTGCAATTTTCTTTTATACTTCTAGAAAGGGCATTTACCCTTTCATCCACATACTTATTTAATCCTTTTATCCAACTGTTATTTCTGGAATAATAAAGTTTATTTGCTGAACTGGTATCCCTCCTTTGGATGTGATATTTTTTAAAATAATATTCAATCGTTGTCTTGCCAATATTAAAATTTTGAGCTATTTTTCTTATTGAGTACCCCTCAACTAAATATAACTTCTCTAGTTTTTCTTTAGTTATGTCTAAATCCTTCCTATGCTTCCTTGATTGAGAATAAAAATTTTTATCTTTCTTTATTTTTAGCTTGTTAGCCATATAACTTATCGCTTTTAAACTCCTGTTTAGAGAACTAGATAAGTCTTTATCTAGCATTGCAGGATAATTTTCTTTCAAATATTCTATCTCTTTTTTACACCAATGCCCCATCAAGAACTATTAGGACAAATTGATATATAAACATAACTACAAAGAGTCTAGAGGGCTCTTTACAGTCTTCAATCTTTGAGATGAAATATGTGTATATAATTCTGTAGTGGAAATTGACGAGTGACCAAGCAACTCCTGGATGAGCCTTATGTCAGTGCCACCCTCCAACAGGTGAGTGGCAAAGCTGTGACGCAGAATATGAGGGGAAACCTTCTTCTTAATACAGGCCTTGATTGCAGCTTTCTGAATCAACTTCTGGATGTTACGAACAGAAAGGTTAGAACCCTTAGAACTAGGGAATAAGTAAGCCTCATCCTTGTCTAACGTGAGTATGTAACGACGCAGCTCCTTAACAACCACCTCAGAAAGGATTGTGATCCTGTCTTTGTTACCCTTACCAGACTTAACCCTTATAATCTTGCCATCCAAATCCAACTCATTAACCTTGAGAGAAACACACTCAGAAACCCTCAAACCAGAGGAATAAATCAACCCTATGATCAACCTTGTTTTGTCACGAGGGGCAGCATCTATCAAAGCCTTGACCTCATCTTTTGAAAGGACAGAAGGGTTGGACTTCGGTATTTTAGGAGTTTTCAGATTCACTATACCCTTCTTCATCAGCTCATCATACAGGAATTTCAAAGCAGCCTTCTTCAAAGCGATGGTTCTTGGAGCGGCCTTATCATCACAGATTACGTGAGCTAGATAATTTTTTATGTCTTCTTCTGTTACCAGATTCGGCTCTTTCTTGATGAAATCTAAGAAAAGCTTGTTATGCCTGATATAAGTTTTTATCGTTTGTGCTGAAAATCCCCTCAATTTAAGTTCGGTTTCCAATTGGTCAAACATGAAATCACCCCTTTTTTAATGGCATCCTCCGTTAAGGACTAGGATTATGGTAAAAATGCAGGTAGTTAATTACGTTTTCGGCTATACCCCTATTTCTCGAATAAGCCTTGTTTTCCTCTGGAGTGATATCCTCCATTTCAAGCATGGCCTTATAGAGCTCGACTTTCATCTCGTAATGATGTATTATCTCTAACAAATTAGTATAGCCCTTCTTTAAAGCTGTTAGCAAAGCCTCCTTTTTCAAACTGACTAATTCTTTGTGGGTGGACTGATCCGATTGCAGATGGAATTCACCGTTAATCATAACCCCATCAAGAGAAACGATAAACCTTTCTGTTTCAGGACTAACCCTCCTCTCTAACTCCTCAAACAACGACTTAATCAATTCCGAAGCCATCTTATAAACCATCAACTCCTGAAGCAAGCTTTTTGACTAATGAAGCTTTATCATCCTCAGTCAAGTGATGCAGATAATCAACCAACCCTTCACTTGTTTTAATACCATACTCGATGCCTGCTTCAATCGCATAAAACAAAATATTATAAACCACATTAGGATTAATCTGCTTTCCGCTTAACCTATCACCAAGAAGAACAACAAGCCTATCAGTAGAATCATCAACCTTATCAACTAACTCTTTCTTATCATATATTTTCAGTATGTCCTTAACGAGCAACGAAACCATTCCAAACACCTAGACTTACGGCTGAAAAAAGGCCAAGCCCTATATAAAGATTACGCATAAAAAGTTTTATATATTTTCTGACCCGCTAAAGAAAGATGGAAGTTAAGAAGGAATTCAGTTATACAATAACAGCAGCATACTTAACTTTGCTGGGAACTGGCTTGTACGGACTGGTGTGGGAAGCCAAACAGCCGAAGCAGGAAATCAAGAAAGCAAAGGTGTGCTATACTGAAGGGACAAATTACCTCAACGATCTTCATTGGTCATCAAGAGGGGTTCATGTTTACATCGATACAGGACAAGGATGTTGGAGAATACCAATAAAATTTGGAACAAGCAGGTGGGACAGCAAATTAAAAGAAGGTGACATAGTGGATCTTAATAATAAAACCGACCTTTGCGCCTTTTGGCCTGGAACAGAAGTTTGATGGAATAAGCGTTCAGAAGAGCGAGTAGACTGGAGATTCAACAGCAAATAGCTTCTAAACTGACCAAAAGGTTCGTGGAACGTTGATTATAAGTAGTTTTTATGAAAATGCTCCGGTCGAGAGGAGATAATACTTGTTACACGAAGTTTTATATTGACACCCTAAAAGAAAACAATCCTAGAACCCAATCTCCCTAGAATAACTCTTGCAGAACTTACCAATACGAGAATCCAGCTCCCTAATCTCCTCAATCCTAACATACTTCTTAACCATCTCAAGGCCAGCTGCAAAATCATCAGAACCAATCGGAAAGTCCCTAGCTACATCAGGAGTAACCCTCTTAGCAGCATCAAACAAAGACTCACCAGGACGCCTGATAGAAGCACCAGCCCTCTTAACAGCAGAATCACCAGCACCCCTGCAAACCTCCTCAATATGCCTGTTGCTGAAGCCAGCAGTCACAGCAGCCAGGGAAGAGAAATCAACATTCCCTACATGCCTTCCCTTGGTATGAACCAGGAAAGTCTCCCTCCTCTCCTTCTCACCAGGCAGGGGAACATGAAGAACATAACCAATCCTGCCAAACTCAAGAAACCTAGGATCCATGACAAAAGGATTGTTCGTAGAACCTGAAAGAAGGAAATTACCACTCCCAACACCCTGCAGCTTGTTAAGCAAGGCAGAACTCCTGGCAAGATACTCAGGCACCTGAATATGATCACTGCTCAACATAGCAGACTCAATATCATCACAAAACAAAGCAACATTAACACCAGTCCTCTTCTGCAAACCCCTAACAACAGAAAAGATATCAGTCTCCTCCTCCTTCTTATTACCCATGGTATCAACCAGAGAGGGAGTCTCGATAGGAACAAACAAAGTACCATTATTCTCAGACGCCAAAACAGCAGCAATGGAAGACTTACCAACACCATAAACACCAGCCAACAAAACAGACCTGTTCTTCAAACCATACATGGAAGCAGTCGGAATCTCAGAAGCACCAAACATAGTCCAACGCATAAAATCAATAATCTCATCAACACCAACAAGCTCATCAAACTTCCTCTTATCGATACTGGTAAGCATAAGCGTCTTGTAAAGGTCATAAATCAAGGCCTTATTATCCTTAGGGGGGTTATCGTTAAGATAACAGGAAGCACGAACAATAGACTCAAGGGCAGAAAGATTCGTAAAACCAAGATTAAGCCTCAACTCAGCAAAACCCTCGCCGCTGTACAACCAATTACCTCTATCAGCGCTGACAAGCTTCCTTGCCTGGTTAACAGAATTAAACTGCCTCATAAGAAGAAGACCCATCATTTTATTTATATTAGTGGTGAAAACATAACCACGTGCAGAGGGCCTCTCATAATTTTCAGGCGACCTGTAATTAATAGGCCTGACAGGCCTCCCCCTCCTATCCCTCCTCGTAGAAATACTTTTAGGATCATAAATCTCCTCCATCAAAGATTCGAGGTTATCAGCAGCATTCCTGCTGATGCGGACAGGGCCCCATGTTGCTACGAGTGCATCATCAGTGTCCCAACCGCCGTAATGTGACTTGTGCTTAACAGGAGTCACGTAAATAGAAGAGGGCTTAATACCTCCATATTCCCTCACTTTATCGTAGGCTATAGAGATGAATTCCTTTGTCTTATCATCGCTGAGAGCAAACAATTCAGTAGTAAGAGGATTAATCTTCAGCTGCATTTTAACAGGGAAAGTTGGAGGGTTAAAAAGCTTTGCTGTTGTAAAAACCAATAATAATCCTTATAAACACGGGCAGGATAGCAAGAACATGCTAGTATACTATCCAATGAAAAAGAAGCGAAAGCGGGGTGATACAACCACATTATATGAAGTTTTCTATTTTGATAAAAGAGCTGCTATTAGGGATATACAAGGAGCCACAAAAGCCGACCGCCTGGGTTTAAGCTTGGTAGACACAGTCCGCAAGGAGCATCCTGAGGACTTCTTCGAGGGTCTTATAGAATTCAATTTCAAGCCCCCTTTAGACATCATAATATTTTATGATTACCATAAGATACCAGAACCAAATCATAAAGTTAAATGGAATGACTATCTGCCTTTAAGCAAGAAAGAGAAGAAAGAGTTCTTAACCTCTCTAAAAGAGGCGCTGACAAATTGGAATAAGGTAAAATAAGTGAAGAAGAGCCTGTCTAGTACATAACAAAACCAGGCTCTAAAGCCTTTGCCCTTTTTCAGGTATAACACCATTTAGTTATAAAAACTACGCAGAAGAGACACTATGCGGCCTTTTCGGCCACACTCTTACACGCTTTTTCCAAAATCTCCTCGAGTTTTGAACGCTCATTCTCAAATTTAGAACCCAAACGACCATAACAAACCCCAATGTAATACAGATTTGTATGAACAGCTCGAGTGTAATACACAATATGAAGTGGGATGCGAATGTTCTTATGCCTAGCCAAAACATGGATGACATACCCACCCTCACTAGAAACAAGCTCAAAAGGATCAAAAGATTGGGAGGCAAAAAGAGAACCTAACTCTTTAACAATCTCATGACGTTCCTTCTTATCGCCAACGTAAGTAAACAAAAAAGTCTTCTGAGAAACAAAATGACGCTTATTCTTAGAAGATGCACAACCGCTATACTTGAAATCAGGCATACCTGAAATGAAAAATAAGATTTATTTAAAGATATTTGTCATGCACAATATATTATAATTTATAAAAAGTTTTAAGCAGGAACACAAACGCCAAGCTCATCGACAACCTTACCAGAAAGCCTGCACCTATAACCTGCGGGACAAGCAAAACCTGCAAAGCCGCCACACTCACAATGGGCCTCACAAACAGTAACACAATACTCAGCACCAGTACCGGCACAAGGACTGCCGCACTCGTTCCAATTGCCGCCAGCAGACTCACACTTCTGCTTGGTCAAACCGTAAACGCCGCCACAGTCAGAAGGACAGCCATCATCACGTTCATTGCCTTCACAAACACCGTTGCCACAAACAGGATTCTGCAAATCAACACAACGAGTAACCTCACCCTTCAAGTCAACAGGCTTACAATAACCCTTGATACAAACAGGACGAACACCTGGACAACGATAAACAGGACAGTCAGAATCGACTACACAGTCGCTGCCAGAAGGCTCAGAAACCGGACTATTCCTCTCTGTAAGAGGAATGATAAGAATGACGAGCAACGCTACGACTAATATTAGGATGATCCATGAAAGAGGGCGCCTAAAGTGATGTTTCATCATAATTGAGACGGCTAACAAATTAATAAAACTTACTATGGAATAGATTTTGCCAAATGATCTATAAAGTCAGAGCACCTTCACAAGCGAACTCATTGATAGCTGTAAGTTAAAAACATACAAAATTATTTTTAGGTATCTCTTATTAAAAGATTCGGTATATTACAAAAAGTTTTAGCAATAAAAAAGAAAACTTTATTAAAGAGTTTGACCGTAAGTTAACTATGGTTTTTGGATTTTTTAAAAAAAGAGATGGTACTGCACACAGGAAAATCGAGGACTTAGACAAAAGGATTAGTTTTTCTTTCACAAACATTAAGAGAGATATGGATTCAGTCAGTAGTTGGATAACACACTTCAATGAAAAACACGAAAAGCATGATAATAAGTTTGAAAATTTACACAAAAGATTGGAAAACATTGAAAAAGATTTGAAAGAAATTAAAGAGATTTGGACACGTGTCCAAACGGGTGTCCAAACACGTGTCCAAACAGGGCAAACACGTGTCCAAACACGTGTCCGACAAACAGATGTCCGTTTAAAACAGATGTCCGTCCAAACAAACACGCTAGAAAAATTGAGAAATTTGACTGTGATGGAGAGAGAATTGATGTGGGTTTTACTAAACACTGATGCAAAAATGAGTTACGATGATCTTTTTGCAATACTTGGAAAGAATAAATCAACGCTTAGAGGGCAGATAAACAACATAAAATTGAAGAGTCCTGACCTGATAAGAGAGGTTGTAGAGAACGACGGGACAAAGAGGTTCTACGTCGACGAGCAGGTAAAGGACGAGATTATAAACAAACCAAGAAAGGTAGAAGTACGGGCAAAGAAAAGGGGTAAAAAAGGATAATAGACCAAACAAGAGGGTTTGGTTCGTAGAAATTCTATAAAATGAGAGAAAAATATGTAGATAAATCAGCAAAAAAAGAGAAATAACCTAAAAAGAGTTCGTATAAAATACTAAAAGTGAGAGGTAATCAGTAGTTATTCGTAAGTGTTTTTTGATGAGAGTCAATGTGGAGGTAGAGATCAACTAGCTCCTTTTGGAGGCTAAGTTCCTTAAAATCTGGCAAAAGTGAGAGTACTGTCGATTTATTGTTGATTTTATGCTTCTGGATAGGCATCCCTTTCTTGATGAGATTGAAAACGTAGTGGCGTACACCGCTTTCTGAGAGTTTGAGGTGGGTGGCGATGTCAGGGTAGGTAACAGAGCCTTTGTCAGATTCGAGCTGGTAGATGGTTAGGAAAATGAGGAATTCCCTTTTTGGCAGGGATGTGAACTTGTTAAGGAGTTCCTTTTTCATGGCCGAGAGTGGAATCGCGGTTTGACTGGGGGGTAATGGGGAAATTTTTGCATTTTTTTCTTCCGTCGACAAAATGGAAAAAGATGTGTTTGTTTGTTTGGGATGTGTTTGTTTGTTTGTTTGTTTGTTTGTTTGGACCCCATTACTTCCTGTGGAACCCTCAAGCGGAAGACCCTGAAAAACCCCTAAATCATGGTTTTCTTGCTTGTTTTGAACCACTTTAGAAAGGAAAACCTCTAGAAGGTCCTGTTGTTTGTTTACAAGCTCTTTAAGGGTATTAAACTCGACTTTAAGGCTATCAATATCGCTTTTTATCTTGGAAAAAGCTAGTTTGAGCTTTTCTTCCTTATCAGAATTCAAATCGACCATTTGTTATCTCCTAACCAATCCGGATGTGTTTGGGATGTGTTTGGGATGTGTTTGATTGTTTGTTTGAGAACGGTTTTAACCAATATAGTCGCTAGCTTTGGACTTAGGATTTATCGTCGGTAATTGCATGTGCGGAGGCAGATTAACATCCTGAATAAGGCCCAAAGCCTTGATGTTACATCTAAGCAAGGCTGTGTTAAGCAACAAAGATGTAAGATTAGGCGGAAGTTCCTTATTTTTTTTCCAACCATCAAACAACTTCTTAAGTTCGGGAGGATCTTCCATGAAAAGTATGTGACCCGTTATCATTATGTTACCCAAGCCGGGTTCGTAATTTATGGAAAACTCAAAGTCACACTTAAGTAACTCCTCCTTCTTTTTAGGACCTAATGCAAGCTCCTGCTTCTTGATATCTTTGATAGACATATTCCTCTTAACCCTAACCTGACCCTCAACGGGCTTAATCCTCTCTATGAGAATCTTATCAAAATTAAAACCGACAATAGGCATAACGGGAAAAGAAACAAGCGGCAATATTTAAAGATTATTGTATTACATCCTATCCGGAGGTGTAATACCGAGGAGGCTCATACCATTTGCAAGAACCTGCCTGGAAGATGAAACCAGAGAAAGCCTCACCTTTGAGATATCCTTGTCCACACCTATGCACTGGCAGTTATGGTAAAACTCAGAGAAAAGCTTAGCAAGATGGTAGAGGTAATTGGCAATTATGTGCGGGTGCAAGGTGTTGACAGCGTCGGAAACTGCCTGGGGGAACAGAGAAAGATGCTTAACAAGATTAAACTCCTGCTCCTTCGAAAGCAGGGAATAATCAACCTTAACAGGCTTAAACTTGGCCTTCCTCAGAATAGAAGAAGAACGAGCATGAGCATACTGGATGTAAGGACCTGTATCCCCCTCAAAAGAAAGGGCAGAAGACCAGTCAAACGTAACGTTCTTATCATTAGAAACCTTCAAAAAAGAATACTTCAGAGCACCGAGACCAATAACCTTAGCCAGTTTATGCGAACTTTTGCCTGTCCTTTTCTTAATCTCCTTATCAGCCTTAGAAACAAGCTCCTTCATAAAATCTGCCAGTAGAACTACATTACCCTTGCGAGTAGACATCGAACTACCGTCGGTAAGCAGGACAAAAGAGTAATGAATGACCTTCGGGCAGGGCTCTTTCAACAAACGAAGAGCAGCACAAAGCTGCTTAAAATAAAGCTTCTGCTCCTCGCCAAGAACAACTATGTTCTGCTTAGCCCTCTTCATCTTCTCCAGGGTGTAAGCAAGATCACGCAAAGCATAAAGAGAGGTACCGTCAGAACGCGTAAGAACCAAGTAGGGAGCCTTCATCTCAGTCTTGAACTCCTCCTGATTAAGAACCTTGCGGCCATCAGCATCGGTAAAACACTCAGAAAACTTATCAAGCCTTGACATAACCTCTTTTGTAGACTTATCCCAAAGATACTTGGACTCGTAATCAAAGAAATCATACTTAATACCCAACTCAGAAAGTATCTTACGCTGACCGTTAATAGATCTGCCAACAATCTTCTTAAAGCGACTCTTAACCTTAGCATCACCACGCTCAAGCCTGTTGAGAAGATCAAAAACCCCCTTCTCAAGCCCGGGATTTTCCTTAACCCTCTTATTGATACCGACGTAGAGTTTCAACAAAGAATCAAAAGAAGGACTCTTATTCTTAGCAGCAAAAACAAGCATAGCAATCTGCTTGCCGACGTCATTAACAAAGTAGTGAACCTCTGGTTTGTAACCCTGAAACCTGAAGATGCGAACCAAGGAATCGCCGATGATAGCATTACGGGCACGACCAACATGGGGGGAGGCATTAGGATTAATGCTGGTATGCTCGATAAGAGCTTTACAACCCTTACCAGAATTCGAAGAGCCATACTTACCCTTTTCCTTTAAAATTTTTGAAACAACCAACTCACTGAATTTAGCCTTGTTGACGAAGAAGTTAAGATAAGGACCAGAAGCCTTTATCTCAGAGATAAAAGCAGTGGGCTTAACCTTAGAAGCAAGCGCAGAAGCAATCTGATTGGGGGCCTTCTTCAGGGTCTTGGCAAGGGAAAAACAGGGAAAAGCAAAATCACCAAGGATCGGGTCTGGAGGAACCTCCAGCTTGATTTCAGCTAACTTGAGCTCTCTCTTAAGCAAGTTAATTATATGATCTTCAAACATGAACAAGAAAAAATGGAAGAAGATATTTAAGATTTGCGGAAAGAAAAAATTAAAAAGGGATTAAACAGAGAAGAATAAGCAGAAGGAATAAACTCGCTTAACCGAAAAAATAAGGGGGTGTGAAATGACAAGAATCTCGAAAAAGAGAGAGGAAAGAATAAAAGAAGAAATTCTAAGCATTTTATACGAGAACATAACTGGGCTGTCTACCTACAGAATAGGGGAAGAAGTACTCAGAGATGACGAGTTCACACTAAGACTTCTAAACGAGATGAAAACAAGAGGGCTGGTAAAAGAAGTAGCAAAATCAGTGAAAGGGAGAGAGTACAAGACAAAAAAAATGTGGGCACTCACAAAAGAAGCATTCGAAGCATACAAAGGCCTACTTTGAGTTAGAAATCTTTCTCCAGATAGACTCCCTACCCCTCCAATCTAAAGCCACTTTAAGAACCTCCTTGATGTCAGAAACAGGAACTATCTTAACCTTAGAGGATGCTTCCTTGGAAAGAACAACGTCTTTCAAGTTGGCTTTGGGGATTATAACTGTTGATATCCCAGCTTCAATTGCGGCCTCTATTTTTGAGGTAACACCGCCAACAGCAAGTACCTCCCCCCTAACCGACAAGGAACCGGTCATAGCCAGGCCCTGCCTGACAGGAACCTTCTTCAGAGCAGAAATGATAGCAGTGGCAACAGCAATAGAAGCGGAGTCACCCTCAACACCTTCCTGGGTTTGAAGGAACTGAACATAAATGTCGTACTTCTCCTTAATATCCTCACCAAAAAACTTCAAAATGATAGCGGTAACGTTCTTAACAGCCTCCCTAGCAATCTCACCCAAACGACCTGTGGCAACAAACTCAGCCCTCTTGCCTCCAAGAGTGACCTCTGACTCGATTGGAAGAACAACACCTGAAAAAGCATAACCAGAACCAATAACAGCCAGACCGTTAACACGACCAACACGCTTACCAACGGTTACTATGACCTCATACTTTTTCTTGTTTTCTATGTACTTATCAGCAATCTGCTGCTCAAGAGTTCTAGCAAGACTCTTAGCATCAATCACGTGCTGTCTGCGAACCAACTTATCACCGCGCTCATTAGCCAAGTCACCAGCAGCACGAACAAGACCGCCAAGCTCTCTCAAGCGCAAAGTAAGGCTGTTAGAAGAGCCAGCCCTTCTCCTTGCCTCGTTAATTATTTCATCAACTGCATCCTTAGCAAAATGGGGAATCTTCTTATCCTTAACAACTTCCTGGGCAACAAACACAGCAATCTTATCCCTGTTAGCAGGAGTGTCCTCCATGTGATTATTCATATAAATCTCATAACCGTAACCCCTAATCCTTGAGCGAAGAGCAGGATGCATGTGCTGAACAGTCTCAACGTTACCAGCTGCAACAAGAACGAAATCAGCTGGAACTGGCTCGGAACGAACCATGGAACCGGAAGAGCGCTCAGACTGACCGGTGATAGGATACTTCTTTTCTTGCATAACTGTCAGGAGCTCCTGCTGAGACTTACGAGACAATGTTGCGACCTCATCGATAAACAAAACACCGCCGTTGGCACGATGAATCATACCGGGGATGAGACGTTCATAGGCAGGGGTGCCGAAACCGCCGGAGTTTTTACATAGAATCCCATTCACAAAAAGGTTTCCAGATTCTGTGGTTAAGTTATATAAGTAACCTTTGTAAGGGATTTTTTCAATTTTCTTTACTCTTTCTGACGAGAGTTTCATGTTAACACCTTAGAAGTGTCTAATACCATCAACTTATGCCAAGGCCTTACTTTATCAGCCCTAACATATCTTATCTTGTTGAATAAACCTTTGACTGCCACTTTATGCTCTGGGGTTACAATTAATTCCTTACCAGACCCGGTTCTTAATTTAATTAAATTACCCTTATACAAATACTTATTTGCAGATAAAACTTCTACTTCTTGGGCATTCTTATCTCTCTCTGCAAAGACTTTTACCTCATTTTTAGAGGTATGCGCAGCTATGTAAGTTCCTTTTTTAATGAGTTCTTTTTTATGCTTTTTTAGAATATTATCAACTACATTACTTATTTTTTCTTTTTTACTTTTAAATAACATTCTGTTACCATTAAAAAATGACTGCAAAGGATCGTGAAGCACGTCTCCTAACAGAGCACCGGCATGAGCCCCAGTAGCGTCGACA
>CAYSAF010000022.1:0-15844 GCA_964428965.1 Candidatus Woesearchaeota archaeon | reverse complement strand
GAACCTTAGAAACAACTTCAAGGGCATCATCACCTAGCTTTTCAAGCTTCTTATCGGGCTTAACATCCAACTTAGGCCAGTCGGAAATGTGAATGCTCTTGCACTTCTCCCTCTTTGCGTAATACATGTGGTAAACCTCTTCAGTGATGTAAGGAGTTATGGGAGCCATCAGCTTCAGGACTGCAAGCAAAGAATTATATAAAGTGTATTGGGCAGACTCTTTCTCTGCCTTGCTTCCGTTCTGAACCCTGTTCTTTATTATCTCAAGATAATTATCACACAAAATGTTCCAGAAGAAATTCTCTATTTTTCTCTTCGCAGCTGCAATGTTATAACTCTTATACATCTCTGTAGCCTCATCGATGGTTTGGGAAAGCTTGAGCAACATCCAAGAATCAAACTTCTCAAATCTTTTTGGCTTGCTCAACTTATAACCTTCCAAGTTCATAAAAGTAAATCTTGAAGCATTCCACAGCTTTGTCAAAAACCTTTGGCCAGCAACAAGTTCTTTTTCATTGAAAGGCAAGTCACTTCCGAGATTAGCGGAACCAACCCAGTACCTGAAAGCATCAACGTTATACTTCTCAATAAGCTTATCAGCCCAGACAGCATTACCCTTACTCTTGTGCATCCCCTTGCCCATCGGATCCAAAACGTAAGTGCCGATCATGATATTCTTCCAAGGAACCCTGTTAAACAAGAAATGACTCTTCAGTATCGTGTAAAAAGCCCATGTCCTTATAATGTCATGAGACTGAGGCCTCAAAGACATAGGAGCAATTTTCTTATACAATACAGGTTTCTCAAGCCACCTTGCAGCAACCTCAGGGCTGTTAGAAGATGTCATCCAGGTATCAAAAACATCTGTATCTGGACGAGCTTTCTTCTTGCACTTAGGACATTTTTTCTCCACTTCCATCGGGTCAGTCGGGAGTTCATTCTCATTAGGAAGTATGACTTCTTTGCAATCACCACAATACCAAACTGGAATGGGCACGCCATAATAACGCTGCCTAGAAACAATCCAATCCCAGCTAAGGTTAGTGGTCCAGTTCTCAAACCTTGCCCTCATAAACTCCGGGTGCCATGTAATCTCCTTAGCCCTCTTAATCAAATCTTTCTTATAATCCAAAGTTTTTATGAACCATTGCTCTGTAACTATGTACTCAACAGGTGTATTACATCGCCAGCAACTACCGACGGTTTGCTGCAAGGGTTCTTGCTTTTTCAACCTTCCCTCACCTTCCAAGTCCTCAAGAATGTTTTTACGAGCATCAAGCAACTTCATACCTTTATATTTGCCACCAAGCTCATTCAAGGTTCCATCCGTGTTCAGGAAAGATTTTAACTCCAACTTGTGCTTCTTCCAAAGCTCTATATCAGCGGTATCACCAAAAGTACACACCATCTCGATTCCAGTGCCAAACTCCTTCTCAACTTTTTCATCACCCTTAATCTTTACCTTGTAGTTGAACAAAGGAATTACCAACTCCTTGCCAATAAAGTTTTTGTACCTCTTATCTGTAGGGTTAACAAAAACAGCAACGCATGCTGGAAGGAATTCAGGCCTCGTTGTTGCTATCGTGATTTTCTCTTTTGAGCCAGCAACATCAAAGTCAATATAGTTAAGCTGTGTGGTTCTTTGCAGGTCCTCAACCTCTGCTTGTGCAAGAGCTGTCTCGTGATAAGGACACCATATGACAGGCTCCTCCCTCCTGTAACAGTAACCCTTCTCAACCAGTCTCAGGAAAGATGTTTGAGCAACTCTTTGAGCTTCAGGAGAAATAGTTGTGTAAAGCAGGGACCAATCATAACTATGACCAAGCCTCTTGAAAACGTTATCAGCATACTCCTTCTCAACCTTCTCAGATTCTTTCAAACATAACTTCCTGAACTCTGCCCTGTTAGTTTTTGCCTTGTTGATTCCAAGCTTTTCCTCAACATATTTTTCAGTTGGTAAACCATTATCATCAAAACCAGGAGCAAAATAAACATTAAAGCCGAGCTGCCGCATTATACGAGCCATCATCTCAAACTGGGTATAATGCAAGGCATGACCAACATGCAAGTGGCCTGAAGAAGCATAAGGAGGAGGAGTATCTATAGAATAAACAGGCTTCTTGCTATTAGGATCGAACTTGTAAACTTTGTTTTTCTCCCAGTAATCACACCACTTAGCTTCACAACTCCTAGCGTCGTATTCCTTTGACAGATCCATAAAAAAGAAGAAAAAAACAAGGTTTAAATACCTTTTCATAAAGCCTTTAAGAATATCAGGTTAATATGAAAGTTTATAAATTATAAATATATTTCTTTTTGAATGGGATCTGCAGGTTTTAGAGTAGCACAAGGTTATAATAGAGGGCTAAATGATGTAATCAAAAAAGAAGCAAGATTCGTACTAAGGATTGTAGGGCATCACAAGGAGAACATAGAATCCAAATGTGTAAAATGCGTACCATTCAAATCCACCGAGGAGATTACCAAAAGAGCACTTGAGGAAAATATAAAAGAATTCAAAAGCTATGACAACATCTTTGAAAAACTAGAGCTTTATAGGGTATCCACAAGAAAGCTTTCTTATCATTCTATAGAGAATTACAAACTCTAGCAAAACATTTAAAAAAGGCCTTTGGAAATAGGTAAGGTATGGCATTCATATCTTTAGCAGAATTCTTCAGGATAGTAGTGATGACATTAGCACTAGGCTACATATTCTCGGGATTTATGCCGTTAAAGAGAAAAAACATATTGGATTACTACAGGAAAAGCAGATTCAGCATAGACTGGGAGGAGATGAAATTCGCAATAATAGTAACAGCACCCGCAGTAGTTTTACACGAGCTGGGACACAAGTTCGTGGCAATGGCGATGGGCTACTCAGCAGAATTCTTCACAAGTTACCTAGGGCTTGCCCTGGGGGTGTTCCTAAAAGTAGTTGGCTCACCATTCATAATATTCATACCGGGCTATGTGTCGATAGGTGATGCGCCTGTCCTCGCATCGGGAATAATAGCGCTGGCAGGACCGATGGTAAACCTACTGCTGTGGGTGATAGCAACAATAATGGCAAAAACCATGGTGCTGAAAAGAAAAACAACCATGATAATGATGCTAACAAAAAGAATCAACGGAATACTATTCATATTCAACATGATACCGTTAGGTTTGTTTGATGGGGGTAAAGTGCTAGGGGCAATAACTAGCATACTCTGAATGTAAAGGATTATTTAGCACTCAAATCCTGCTCAAGCTCCTCAATTTCCTTCCTAATCTTTGCCAGGTACTGATCATTATCTAGATGCTTAAGCAAGGAGCCGCACTCGGGACACTTAAAGTCGTGCTCCATGGCATAGTCAACCTTAAGCTTGGTGGTATCCTTAGGGCACAAAAAGAAAGAATCGATGGACTCTGTGTTGAGCTTATTCTTCAAATCCTCAAGCTTCTTCTTCTTAAGGGAAGAAAGGAGAATCTTAGCCTGATGGGTGTTAAAAGTCCAATAATAGATGTACCAACCCTTTTTTTTATCCTTACGCCTAACAGAAGTAACCAAATTATGCTCCTGAAGCCTGTAGAGGATGTTCCTAACATGGTTAACTGTAAGTTTCAGCTTCTCAGCGAGCTTAAATTCTGAAACGTTAGTCTTATTCCTAAGCAGATTGACCAGCTTTATGGCATCATCACCCACCACTTCGCGGATGAGGTCATCTGTAATTTTATTTGAAAGTTTCATGTTTAATACCTCAAAAAGAGCAGGCCATAATAGCAGCAAATACTATAAAAACCTTTCCTTAAAAAACACAAGATATGGGGTATCACCTCCCTGTATAATGGTAGTATGAAATATATATTGGTTTCGTTTTCTTCGAAAAGACAAATTAACTACAAAAAAATGGAAACAAAAAGCTTTAATATGTATAACACAGATTTAATTTAAAATAGGAGGTGTATCTCATGGGATTATTCTCAAGAAAAAAACCAGAAGAAAAGCAAGAACTGCCACCCCTCAAGTTTCCTGAATTCCAAAAAGAACAAGTCTACGAGAGAAAAATAACACCATCGGACCAGGGGGTGATTAAAAAGACGATAGCACCACCACCCAACCTCATGATACCTATAAGAAAACCTGTGATGCTGAAAAGCGAAGAAACACATTTTGAAGAAAAACCAAGGGTCTGGATGGAGGAAAGGCCCAGGCCTAGAATCGAACCCAGAGCTGAAGAGTACAAGCCTATGCAGAGAGAAAGAACAATCTACGTAAAAGTGGACAAATACAAAGAGGTCATGGCAAAGATGACCGAGATAAGGGCAAAGGTGGGGGACGTAGAAAGGGTAATGAAAAGACTGCATGAAATAAGAAGCCAAGAAGAGCAGGAACTAAGAAACTGGGAAAACGACCTTAACAAGGTGAAAGACACACTGATAGCGATAGACAAAACCCTCTTTGACTAAGAATGAAAGAAACACGATCAGTAATGCACGTAGGCATAGAAGAGCCGAATGAAAAAAGAAGATACATGTTGAACTCCGCAATAGACATAATAGAACTTCTTAAAAAGTATCAAAGATTCAAAAAAATTAGGAAAGAAAAAGGGATACGGAGAAGAGAATTCTCAATAACGATGAAAGAGATAAGAGACCTGTTCAAAGAGATAGAAGAAATGCTGCCGGTAGTGGAAGAGCAGCAAGAACCCAAAAAAATAAAAGTAAGCGTGGTTAAAAAACCGGAGCCTGTAAAAGAGGAGGTAGTCATAAAGAAGCCGGTGGTGAAAAGAGACCCGCGCATGGGAAAACTAGAGAAGGACCTTCAAGCATTAAAAGACAGAATTTCAAAAATATAGAAATGTTTAAATAATCAGCCAAAACCATTTTTTCTAATGGACAGGAAACAACTCATCAGGGAATATATAGACTTCTTCAAGTCAAAAAAACACAAACAAGTACCCAATGCATCACTGATACCAGAAAACGACCCGACTGTGCTGTTCACCACAGCAGGGATGCATCCCTTAGTACCTTACCTACTTGGTGAGAAAAACCCACAAGGCAAGAGACTGGTCAACGTTCAGAAATGCCTAAGAACAGGGGACATAGATGAAGTGGGAGACACTTTTCATCACACCTTCTTTGAAATGCTTGGCAACTGGTCTCTGGGGGACTACTGGAAGAAGGAAGCAGTACAGTGGAGCTACGAGTTTCTCACAGAAAATCTGAAAATAGACCCGAAAAAAATAAACGTAACCGTATTTGCTGGAGACAAAGACGCTCCAAAAGACAAAGAAGCAGAAAAGGCTTGGCTAGCTGCGGGAATACCTAAAGAGAGGGTATACTTCCTGGGCAAAGAAGACAACTGGTGGGGACCGGCAGGAGAGACAGGACCATGCGGACCGTGCAGCGAGATGTACGTGGACACTGGAAAAGAAAAATGCGGAAAAAACTGCAAACCAAGCTGCAACTGCGGAAAGTACATAGAGATATGGAACGACGTGTTCATGGAATACAACAAAACAAAAGAAGGAAAATTTGAAAAATTAAAACAGCAGAACGTGGATACGGGAATGGGAGTCGAGAGAACAATAGCTGTGCTTGAAGGTCATGCAGATGATTACATGACAAACTCTTTCAAAGCGATAATACAAAAAATAGAAGAAACATCAAAAAAGAGATACGAAAACGAGAAAAAATCCATGAGAATAATAGCAGACCACATAAGGGGGGCTGTGTTCATACTTGGAGAAGAGAAAAAAATAAAGCCGAGCAACGTAGAGCAAGGTTACGTATTAAGAAGGCTGGTAAGAAGAGCTATAAGGCACGGAAAGCTGATAGGAATAAAGGAGGGTTTCACACACAAAATAGCAGAAGAGGTTATAAAAAATTATGAAGGGGATTACCAGTACCTAAAAAAGAACAAGGAGTTCATAATAACAGAACTGAAACAAGAAGAACAGAAATTCACAAACACGCTTGAAAAGGGATTAAGACAATTCGAAAAGATAAAACAAAAACTCGAAAGGGAGAAGAAAAAAGAATTCTCAGCAAAAGAAGCATTCGACCTTTACCAGAGCTTCGGCCTACCTCTAGAAGTGACAAAAGAACTCGTTAAGGAAGCAGGACTAAGGATAAGCGGGGGCTTTGAAGAGGAATTCAAAAAACACCAAGAAGTGTCAAGAGCAGGATCAGAGAAAAAATTCAAGTCAGGACTTGCAGACGTTTCTGAAGAGACAACAAAACTGCACACAGCAACACACCTCCTGAATCAAGCGCTCAGAGAGGTGCTGAAAAAAGACATAAAACAACTGGGATCAAACATAACCCCGGAAAGGTTAAGGTTCGATTTCAATTTTGATAGAAAACTAACAGGTGATGAATTGAAAAAAGTAGAAGACGAAGTGAACAAAAAAATAAAAGAAGGACTAAAGGTAGAGAAGGTGGAAACAACCCTCGATGATGCAAAGAGGATGGGTGCGCAGGCTTTGTTCACAGAGAAATACGGAGAAAAAATATCTGTTTACAAGATAGGAAACTATTCTAGAGAGGTATGTGCTGGGCCCCATGCAAATAACACCAAAGAACTGGGCCAATTCAAAATAGTTAAAGAAGAAGCTGTTTCTGCAGGCGTGAGAAGGATAAAAGCAACGCTGAAAAAGAAATAAAAAAAAGGCCTAACCTAAGGGGGCCTTGAGAATTACACCAAGCAGGTAGGAAAGGATAACAAAGAGAACCGAAAAGCTCAACACAAATATGAACTTCCTCTTGAAATCCCTGCTAACTGTAACAAGCCCGGCCTGCTCAATCTTCTGCTTCAAAGCAATATCAACCTTCTTAGTCTTAACAAAGAACAAAGCAACGATAAGGCCTATAATGCTGAGAGCGTTAGCCAAACTTACTAAAGCCAACTTCCACCACTGCTCCCTAAATATTATGAAGCCAAGCAATGAACCGAGAAGGGCTGAAAGCAAAACCACAACAAACCATGCCTTTGTACCGATGTTCCTGCCAAAGCTGTCAACAAAGGATGAGGCATAGTTAACATTCGACGGAGCTCCTTCGGTAAACCACATGTCATCATCCAAGAACTTTGACGGAACATCGTTTATTGAAACAATGGTGTATTCGTTAGGTGTGTTGCCCGAAGAGAAGGTATCTTCGTACATGGGCATCGGATAATAACTTGCAGAGGTTTTCATGTAAACTGTCTTGGTAAAAGACTTAATGCCCTCTGGAACAGCAGGTGTGACATAACCATTAACGTATATTGTTGCAGGAACCTTCTCGCTACCGTAAACGCTGGTTGGCAACAAGGGATAGTAAGCCTTATCTGTCTTGAACATCACTTGCACGCCAAGTTGTCTGTAGTAAGGATAGGGCATAAGCTCTTGACCGGGTTTAGCTGCACCATCTACTTGCCCCTCCATAGGCGCATAGGGCTGCTGCTCGTTCAACCAGCTAACCACAAAGGTGTAATCCTTATCAGCATAATTCCTTAAAATTTTATTGGCCTCGAACGGAACTTCCAAACCTTTGTTAACGAGGTAAAGCCTTATGGCAGCACCGTCCCTAGCACCGACCAACTCGGTTGTAACACCATACTTCTCGATGTGCTCGTAAACAACAACAGACTGACCAGTCTCGATGGAAATAGACTCTGCACCAAACTGAGCTTTGGACAAACCAATATCATAAACGATACGGGGGAAGAAAAATATTACAGGCCAAATCTGGTAGGCAAAAAGACTCCGAACAAGATTATCAACTAAGTTACGAGCATAAGACTTAACCTCCTGACCATAATAATTAGGCAGGTTCGGAATGACGTCGATAGCAACATCACTCGGGTTGGAAGGTACGGGAAAAATCCATGCAGCCTTCTCATTATGAACACTATCAGCCTGAATGCCAAGAAGCATCTTCTGCAACTTGGTATCCTTATTGTAATCTATAAAGGCAATCTGACCACGCTCAATAACATAATCCCTAGGCCTTATTATCATGCCGTCAGCAAAAACCAAAGGAGTAATAAACAAACAGAGCAACAAAACTGAAATTAATTTTTTCATTTTTCCTCCTCAATCTATACACCAAGCAGCAGCCTTACCATCCTCCAAAAGGTTAAGACAACCGAAGTTCAACTTCCAGGCAGGACAATTACCATTCCAACCATTAGGGGACTCGGTAACGCACAAACCAGCATCACACTGAGAGCCGTCGGTACAAACCTTGCCAGAATCCTTTGTAGGAAGGTTGCACCTATCAAAAGGAGCTAGGCCAAACCTGCCCCACTCACCACCTAAACTTGTGCACTGCTCCTCATCAACAGGAACAGCTACTTCTGTGTCACCTTGCTTGCACTTACCCCTAAAGTAATCCCATTCCTCACACTCTGTGCCGTCATCAAACTTGCATACGCCATACTCGTTGCCAGCAGAGTCCTTTATTATGGTCAAAGTGTTACCCTGCTTCTCACAGTACACAGAGGCGGGATTTGCAAGCTGCTGGCCCTCACCAGGAAGGTTAGAAGTGCAACCCACAAAAAAAACTGATAAAAAGACTAAAAAAATTAATATGCAAAATCCTTTCCTCATTTTTTCCTCCAAACAAAATATATTATCAAGTATATAATTATTGCGAAAAAAGCACCAAGCAAAAACCAGGCAGCGTAGTTAGACCAAAAACTTGGCTGCTGAATAAAAGCAGCGCCACCAGTAGCAGCTTCGTCAATGCCCTGCTTAAGGAGGGGTGCAGGAGCAGCCTCCTTAGCAGCCTCTTGAGTAAAAGTACCAATCCTGAAATAATTCTTTGAAATTAACTGTATAGCTGCAGCTGCTGCAAGAGAGAATAAAGCAACTGGAATAAGATTCTTTATTGCAGACGTAACCTTAGCACCTTTTGGAGCTATGACAATAAGTTTTTTTGCAATTGTGTAAATATTAACTTTGTTGCCCTTACCGCTCCAGTAAAAATCCTTAACCTCGATAAGATTATTTTTTAATAAATGCTGGACGTTGTAATTGACTGTGGAAGGGGGAAGAGTGAGGGACTTGACTATATCTGACTCGGAGGCCTCATGCTCTGAGAGGAAAGAGAGGATCCTGCGAGAGGTATCGTTACTTATAACATTAGCCAGGTCCTTGGACTTCTCATCCTCCAACGAAACCATGATAAACTTTTCTGAAGGCATGAGAAATAGGTGAATAGTAGTGTATTTAAAGGTTTTTTTAGCTTCAAACCGGGTTGAAACTATGAAAGATTTACGCAAGTTTATCAGAAAAGATTATAAAGAAAAAAAGTGTAATCAGAGAATATGAAAATGAATGTGTGGGACATACTCGCATGGATAGCTTTTGGGATAGTTATGGCATACTTTATTCTTAAGGCATTACACATACTTAAAAGCCCAGAGATTGTAGACATAATAACCATACTTTCAGCAGGGTATTTTATAGGCAGGTATGCTATGAAGACAGACACAGATATGAGAGTTGTTAAAACAAAAATAAGCACTCTTGAAAAAGGCGTAAACACCCTCGAAAGAAGCGTAAGCATACTCGAAAGCGATATGGGTTTGGTGAAAACAAGCTTAAAACAGATAAAAAACAGGTTTGCACCAGCAAAATAAATTACTCAACAAGAATAGCAGGCTTGCCAGGCATGGCTTGCTTAGCTTTCTGTTCCTTCGACTTATCAGCAAGGACAAAGTCGAATTTTGTACCAAACTCTTTCTCCAACAACAACACGGAATCCCTCAACGCATCAAACTCATCTTTCTGGGACAAGATAACATGGGGAAGCTTAGAAGCATCCTTCAAAACAGCCTGGATTATTTTTGGGACATCAAACTCGTGACCCTTAACCATCAACTTCTTAATCAACTCGCCCTGATTTCTAGTTTTTTCCAACTCAGACTTAAGCTTCTTGAAGAAGTCATACTTCCAGGACTCAGAAACAAACAAAGTTATTTTCTTAGGCTTATCAACCTTAACCAATTCCAACACCTTACGAACGTCAGAAACAGTTTCTGAAATCATGTCTTCCAAAAACTCAGACTCATCATCGATCTTCTTCTCGTCAAACTTGGGATAAGCAGCTGTGGAAACAAAACCCTTACCCTTAACACCCTCCCAGAGCTCCTCACATATGTGAGGGGTTATAGGCGCATACAACAAAATCAAAGCCTTAAAACTCTCATCAAAAACCTTCTTGCTTACGTGTTCCTTGTACTTGTGAAGATAATTAGCCAGCTCCATAATCTTGGTAATGACAACGTTAAACTCGAAGTTCTGGAATGATTCGGTAACCTCCTTAATTGTGCGATTAGTCTTGCTCACAACAAACTTATCCTTGATGCCGTCTATTGGTTTGTAAGGTTCAACAAGTGAATAAAACTTGTTAACAAACCTGAACGAGCCCTGAATGCCAAGATCAGACCACTCAAACTCGCTCTCTGGAGAAGCGGCAAACAAGATGAAATTACGCAAAGCATCAACACCGTACTTATCTATCATCTCGCCTGGATCAACAACGTTGCCAACTGACTTTGACATCTTAACGCCACCCTTCAAAACCATGCCCTGAGTGAGCAGGTTGTGGAAAGGCTCATCAACCTTAACCAGTTTCATATCACGAAGCACCTTAGTAAAGAACCTGGAATACATCAAGTGAAGAATTGCATGCTCAACACCACCTATGTACTGGTCAACAGGCATCCAGTAATCAACCTCCTTATCAAAAGGCTTCTTATCCTTGGCCTTAAAGCTGCAATACCTCAAGTAATACCAGGAAGAATCAACAAAAGTATCCATCGTATCAGTTTCCCTTCTAGCAGGACCTTTACACTTCGGACATTTTGTTTTAACAAAATCATCAACTGTCTCAAGGGGATTGCCCTTGCCGGTGAACTTAGCTTTTTTCGGATCTGGCAGCAAGACAGGAAGCTCTTTTTCCGGAACAGGAACTGTGCCACACTTGTCACAACAAACTATTGGAATGGGGGTACCCCAGAATCTTTGCCTAGAAATGAGCCAGTCACGAAGCTTATAGTTAACTTTCCTCTTACCAAACTTCTTCTTCTCCAAAAAGTCAGCGATCTGCTCCATGGCATCATAGTTGTTCAAGCCGTTAAACTCGCCAGAATTAACCATAACACCCTCATCAACGTAAGCACGAGACATCTTACCAACATTCAAGTCATAGTTAGGTGGGTTGATGACAATAATTATATTTATCTTGTACTTCTTTGCAAACTCAAAATCACGCTGATCATGAGCAGGCACAACCATGACAGCACCTGTTCCATATTCCATCAAGGCGTAATCACCGACGTAAAGAGGGAATGGCTTGTTGTTAACGGGATTTATTGCATACTTACCCAAAAACATCCCGTTTTTTTCTTTACCTTCCGCTGTTCTTTCTATGATACTTCTCTTTTTAGTATCCTCAACAAACTTCTTAACATCCTTCTCATACTTAGTCCCTTTAACAAGCTCCATAACTAACGGGTGCTCTGCAGCAAAAACAAGAGATGTGATACCAAAAACGGTGTCAGGCCTCGTAGTGTAAGTGGAAACGGTCAACTTGGAATCCTTAACCTTGAAGAAAATCTCAACGCCCTGAGACTTACCGATCCAGTTGGTCTGCATAATCTTAACCTTCTCAGGCCAGTTACCAAGTTTTTTTAAGTCTTCTAAAAGCTGATCGGCATAATTGGTTATCCTAAAAAACCACTGCTCAAGCTCCCTAGACTCAACCTCAGACTTGCAAGACCAACACAATCCATGCTCAACCTGCTCGTTGGCAAGAACAGTCTGACAGTTGGGGCACCAATTTATAGCGGCCTTCTTCTTATAAGCCAAGCCACGTTCCATAAACTTCAAGAAGAACCACTGATTCCACTTATAATAATCAGGATCGCAAGTGTTGAAAGTCCTTCTCCAGTCATAGCTAAGGCCGAGCATTTTTTGCTGAGCCTTCATCTGAGCAATGCAGCTATAGGTCCAATCCTTAGGATCTGCCTTGCTCTTAATAGCGGCGTTTTCAGCAGGAAGACCGAAAGCGTCATAACCCATAGGATATAAAACATTAAAACCCTGCATGCGCTTAAACCTTGCAAGTGCATCACCCATACAATAGTTACGAACATGACCCATGTGAAGATTCCCGCTTGAGTACGGAAACATTTCCAAGGCAAAAAACTTCTTCTTTTTTGATTTTTCATCAGCCTCAAAAATCTTAGTATCTTCCCACTCCTTCTGCCACTTCTTCTCAATCTTCCTAAAGTCGTACATCTTAAAAAATAATCCTGAAAAATACTATTTAAATTTTGCCCTCCAGTCCTTATCAGTAACAGTTTTTGTTCCTTTAACAATCTCGTCAAGCTTCTTCCTCAGCTTATCATCTGGGATCTCTGAAAGATCAAAATTAACCTCAGACTTCAAACTTTGAACGTGATGAAGCAACTCCCTCTCACCAGGAAGTGACTTACCAAACTTATGGTAGCCTTCACCGTTACGCCTCAAAGACCTGTAGCCTTCTCCAAAAACAGGCACAATCTTCCTATCATACATTTTATCCCTCCCTCTTGCAGCTTTTAGTGGAACATTTCTTCAGGATTTGAGAAGAAATGTGGATTTTTAAGCCACAAGAACAACTAGGCTAGGAAGAACTACCAACATAACCAACAACAATCTTGATGATGTCATTTTCTCTTCCTAGATTTAGATTTTCTAAAGAATTTCTTTATATAAACCTTTCGCCCGAAGAAAACCAATACAGATGCCAGAAGCAAAGATGAAACTATAACAAAAGCAAGAACTTCAGGCTTTTTAACATCGAGGAAAGAAAAGGAGGTAACCTCATTTGGCTCGTCAAAAAAGAACTCTTCATCCTCAGGAGGGCTGCCTGAAGAAAGCCTCACAACAACGGCAGGCTCAATCCTTATACCAGGAGAATCTGAAAGCTCGCGAACGTAAAGGGAGGTAGCACAGTCTTCACAAGAACAAAAAATCTTAACAGGCTTGCTTGAGCGGGGAGGAATCTTCAAGAGGGAATCATCAACGGTAAAACCCTGACCTAAACTCAGGGAAAAATCCTTAACGTAATCCTCTGTGTTGAAAACAACCAAGCTAGCTTTATCGTAATCGGTAAAGTCAATCTGTGAAGGAGTTACAGCAATAGCAAAAACATTACAAGACAATAAAGCAAAAGTTATAATAACAAAAAGAGCCTTAATAACATCGTGAAAGTACTTTTTATATGCAACCAGAATGAGAATAGAAGCAAGACCGCTGAAGAGATATTCAAAAAAAGATTTGAAACAAAATCTGCAGGACTCTACAATGAAAAACCAGTAACGGAAAAACAACTCTCCTGGGCTGACTTGGTTGTGGTTATGGAGGAAGGACAGAGGAGTGAGATAGCTGAGAGATTTCCCAAACAATATATGCAAAAACGTATAATATCCCTTAACATTCCAGATGTTTATCATTACAACCAACCCGAATTAATCCATAAATTAAAAACAAAAATGAAAAAAATTATTCTAACCCCTCACAGCAGCAATAGTGATGGTGCCAGAATACTTGTCAGATTTGAAACCGAAAGGAGCGTTAAACCTCAAGCTTAGGGCAGCAGCAGAGTTGCCTGGAATGTTCAAGTCAAGAGTCTCTGGAACATAACCCAAACTGATCCAATCCTCATCGAAAGAACACTCTATCTCTGAAACAGGAATTGAGCTGTCACCGTTAGTCAAGTTCGTACCTGAAATCTCAACGTCAACAGCAGAATTACCGCTATTCCTTATTGTTATGTTGCTAGAAGACGAAGAGCCCGGGTTAAGCGAACCGAAATTAATGCTGCCCGAACTCAACCTGATAGACAGAAGCCCGGCATACTCAAACTGAGAAGCATTAAAAGAGGAAGAACCCTCAGAATCAGTAGCGGTTACGTTCAAATAATAATTCCCTTCGTTATCATCGGACTTCATCATGACGTTCCAGGTGTACCTCACAGATGTGTAACTCAAATCTTCTATGCTTAACAACTCAGCCTGCTTACCAGTAACCTGCAAAACAACAGAAGACAGGTCATCAATTCCGTTGTCATCAAAAACCTCAACACTAACGTTAACAATCTTATCTTTGCCGTAATCGGGATATACCTGAATTCCTGGCTCTGGGCCATCATCAGGCTGCACAACTATGGAAGTTATTAAAGGAGCAACGTTGTTAATGGAAGCGTCAACGCTAATACTACCGTCAGACTCGGAGGTGTTGGAAGAGAAAGAACCCGGAGAGCCGCCAACCTGAGAACTTTCAGAGAAAGTATCCGAGTCAAAAGAATTTCTCTCCAAGGTCTTTCCGTTACCGCCAGCCCCCCAAGAAGAAGCATAGTTCAAGAAAACCTCATCAACACCATTAGAAATGTTAACAAAGCCCGAAGAATCATCAAGGCTGAAGGAAGATGCATCAACGGCAACGAAAGGGTCTGAAGAATCCCAAACGCCGTCACCATTCCCGTAATAAGAATCTATGCTGCCGTTACCGGTAAGCTTTTCTGAAATAACTAAAACCTGCTTTGAAGATACGTTGATAGGTGAGATAGCTTTACCGTTGATAAAATAATTTGAGAATTCAAAATCAGAACCATCGTTGTAAAGCTCGACCCACTCGTTATAATTGCCGCCCTGCTCCTGGCTAGGATGGTACATAACCTCTGTAACGACCAACTTTGCATCAGCAAAGTAAACCGACAACAACAAAACTACGAACAACAATAACTTCCTCATTTTCAACACCCCCTAAAAAAATTTCAATTTGTTAAAGAGAGGAGTTTAATAAGCCTTGCTGAGAAAAAAGTGAAAGATTTGCGAAAAGTAAGTATTAAAAATAGAAAAGTTAGACATTTTTAGTGAGGGCCCGTAGCGCAGCCTGGATAGCGCGCCTGCCTTCTAAGCAGGATGTCGTGGGTTCAAATCCCATCGGGCCCATACCATGATAAACATAAAAGTAGATTCAGCACTGCACGTGTTCAAGGGAGCTGTACAGAAAGTGCTGGGAGCAAGCCTAACCATAGGAACATTTGCAGAAGGAGACCATGGAAGGTTAACTGTAGAGTTTGACAGGGAGCCAACACAAGAAGAGATGCAGAAAGTTGAAGAGGAAGCAAACAACAAAATAAAAGAGAATGCGGAGATAAAAATTCTAGAAATGAAAAGAGATGAGGCAGAAAAAGAATTCGGCAACAAAATATATGACAAGTTCCCTGTACCAGCTCATATAAAAGACTTAAAAATAGTAGTTATAGAAGATTGGAATTGGAACTGCTGCATAGGACAGCACTACAAAACAACAGGGGGCATAGTAACAATAAAAATAGCAAACTGGAGATTCAGGGGCAACAGGAACGAGCTGGAAATTTCTTTTGATGTTATGTAAGATTTACGGAAAATTCTACACTAACAATTTAAATTAAAACTTATTAATAAAAATCATGTTCATAGACAGGAAGATCAACACGATAGCCTCTGTAGTCACTGCAGTAATAACTTTCATAGGGGTAGCAGCTGCCCTGGTTTATTACCTTTCTCTAGATACAAAGAGAGACTGGTTCGACAAATTTATAAGCATGATTATATTTTCTACAGTAGTGTTTGCAACTATAATTTACACAAAAAAGAAGGTGGAAAAATATGAGTAAAAAAAGAGAAATGTGGGAGTACTTACTACCTATAATTATAATAATACTCATAGCAATATTCCTCTACCTCATATACAAAGGCCAATAGCTGATTCTAAGGGAGCATTGCGTACAAATTCAATCTTTCTTGTATGACTTATAGAATTGAAAAACT
>CAYSAF010000021.1:0-16166 GCA_964428965.1 Candidatus Woesearchaeota archaeon | reverse complement strand
CTGCAATAGGTAGAAAGTCTTTTTGGTCCTCTCGGAAAGTTTGGCAGTCCATTAAATCCCTCTCGTCGAACCCATCGGACGTTTTCTACTAAGTTTCTAAGTAAAAGTTTAAATACATAAAAAACAGAAAAAGATTATGCAGAAAAGAGGTGTAATGATAATAGTAATACTGATTCTAGCAAGCGTAGCAATAGCACAGGAAGACTACAACCAATACTCAAGCCTGCAGATGAACATAAAGATTTACACAACTTTAGACATAGCCAAAAAATCAGCAAGGGCAGACATAGAAAGCATGAAGGCAGAGCTGGAACTTTTCCCGAGAATAACACCAGAACAGCAGGTTATAAGCCTAGACCTGAAAACCGAACCGACAGCTACGGTAACAAAGGGAGAAAGAAAAATAGAAATAGAATGGGGGAGAACAGACAAGGATTCCATAAACTACACACTAGAATCAAACGTCAAGACTTATAACAGAATAAGAAAAATAAGCCAAAAAATAGAGTTCCCGACACCGACCAACCAAGAGCTTAAGGAATACACTCAAGCAACCGAATACATAGACGTAAACGAAGAGATAAGAGACAGGGCTGCAGAGGTAGTAGAAGGGGAAACAGACATGTACATAGCAACGTACAAACTGGGAGAGTGGGTAAGAAAAAACATAGACTACGACCTAAACACCTTAACAACAAATGCAGTACAAAAATCTTCATGGGTGCTGCTATACAGAAAAGGGGTGTGCGATGAAATAACAAACCTGTTCATATCCATGGCAAGAAGTTTAGGAATTCCAGCAAGATTCGTGTCGGGAGTTGTTTACTCCAACCTTGCTTACAACTTCGAAAACCACGGATGGGCAGAGATGTACATGCCAGAACACGGATGGGTTCCTTTTGACATAACGTTCGGGCAGTACGGATGGATAGACCCGAGTCATGTAAAAATGGATGAATCGGTTGATTCTGGAGAGGCAGCGGTAACATACACCTGGAAAGCAAAAAACGCTGAGGTGCAATCAAGACCCCTGAGAGTAGACACAGAAGTAAGAAGAAAAGAGGGAGCTGTAGTAAAGCTGGCAAAACTAGAGGCAAGACCCGTACAACAAGACGTGGGATTTGGAAGCCACATGATCCTTGAAGTAGCAGTAGAAAACGTGCAGGACTACTACCTGCCCTTAAACTTCATAATAACGAAATCAACAGAGGTAATGGAAGAAAACACAGGAGCTTACATGGTGCTAAGGCCGAGAGAGAAGAAAAAATTCTACTGGACACTAAAAATACCAGATAACCTTGATGACAACTACATATACACAAGCGAAATAGAAATACAAAGCACACTAGCAGAAAAAGCAACAACCAAGATAAGATATGGAAAGGGGTTTAGGGTTTATAGCAAAGAGTGGGCAGAGCGAACATATGAGACGTTGGCAGAAAGAGAAAACAAAATGCTACTACCAAACATAGAACTCAACTGCACAAAAGACAAGGAAATGTATCTAAGCACAGAAGATGCAAAGATAACATGCATAGTGCACAACCTAGGCAACACAAACCTAAACAACATCAAGGTATGCGCAGAAGAAATATGCAAATCAATAAGCCTTAGGATAGCAGAAGAACAAAAAGTAGAATTTGAAATAGAGCTCACAAAAAGCAAAAACCTAACTGCAAGCGTGGAAACAGAAAAACAGATGAAACAACAAACGATAAGCATAGAAGTCAAAGAAGTACCAGAAGTAAAGATAATAAGCTACGAGCCAGAAATGCTGGGTTATAACCAACTAGCAACAATAACGATGGAGCTGTTCACAGAAGCAAAAGCAAAAGACATAAAACTTGAAATAAAAAAACTTGGCGATGTAGAAATACAAGAGATGGAGGGAAAATACACCTTAAAAGTAACTGCAAGGGGAAAACAATTCAGAAAAGGAATCATGGATATAAAGATAACATACAAAAACGAGAAGGGAGAAACTTTCGTAAGACAAGAAAAACTTTATGTTACAGTAAGCGGACTTCCCTGGTATGCAAAACTATTAAACTGGTTGGGATTCTAATAAGACTTGGCTATATACACCACTTCTTTAGATTTGTTCCCACAAATGACACACCTTTCTGTTTTGCCACGTGGAGTCTCTTTTTCCAACTTTGTGCCCCTAACACTTGCTAGGACCTCTTTTTCAACAACTTCTGCACAAACTTCGCCCTCTTTGTCAATGGAACAAAATCCGCATCTTGCTATCTTCCCCAATTTGATAACTTTAATCAGTTCTTCTTTATTTTTTGAATCAACTATACTACCTTCAAATAACTTATCTGCTTGTTTTATCAAATTTTTATCCATTTCAACAGCTGTTTTCTCTATAAACTTAATGAGGTCCTTCCTCCGAATCACTTCTTTTTTGCCAGTGTCTCTCCTACAAATGGTTAATTTTTTTCCTTTCAACTCCTTTTCACCAAGCTCTATCCTGAGAGGAACACCTTTCATCTCCCAAAAAAAGAATTTGTCACCAGGAGTTTTTTCACTAGCATCAACATCAACAGAAATTTCTTTCTCTTCCAACTCAGATTTTATTTTACTAGCCTCTTTCAGGATAAAAGACTCTGTACGTATAGGAGTTATTATCACCTGAAGTGGGGCTACCTTCCAGGGGAACCTGAGCCCTTTACTGTCTCCGTGAACTGCGATAACACTTGCAAATATACGTGATATGGCAGGGCCATAACAAGTTGTCCAGACATACTTGTCTTTCCCATCCTTATCTTTGAACTGTATATTGAACCCTCTTGCGAAATCTTCTTTCAACAGATGAGTTGAAGGCTGCTGGATTACCCTACCATCTGGGTTTAAAACATCCGATGCAAATGTTCTTTGAGCACCCGGAAACTTGTCCCATGAAGGCCTCTCAAAAAATATGAGGGGAAGCCCGTAAATACCGTGCAAGACCTCTTTAGTAGTCTCCATATCCTCATAAACCTGCTTCATCGCATCTTCTTCCGTTGCATGAGCACAATGAGTCTCGATCCAATGGAACTCTCTACCCCTCAAGAAAGGCCTGGTTGCCTTGGACTCGTATCTGAAAATGTTTGCTCTTTGGTAAGTTTTAAACGGAAGGTCTTTGTAGCTTCTTATCCACAAAGAAAACATTTGATAAAAAGCAGTTTCTGAAGTAGGCCTTAAAGCTAGCTTTTCTTCAAGCGGTTCGTCAGCTCCATGACTTGTTACCCAGAATACCTCAGGAGTAAAACCCTCTACGTGTGAAGACTCTATCTTGAAATTCTTTTCAGGAATAAGTGTAGGAAACCAGTAAGGTTTATGACCCTTTTTCTGGAGCGCTTTTTCCATGTATTTATACATCTTTTCCATGCTTAAAACACTCCAAGGTTGAAACACCACAAAGCCTTTCACGTTATACCTTATATCGCCTAACTCAGCTTTCTGGACGATCGTGGTGAACCAATTTGAGAAATCATCATATTTAGGTACTCCAAATGTGATTTTTTCTTCTTTTACATTTTTCTTCTTTTTAGTTGTCTTAGCCATAAGAAAAAACAAAGAAAGAAGTTATATAAAACTTACGCCTGGTATTCTGTGACGTTTTCCTGCTTAGCGTTCTTCCTTACGTAATCAACAACGTCCCTCACGTAAATAAGATTTTCAGCATCCTCATTGCTTATCTCTATCCCATATTTATCCTCAAAACTCATTACCAGCTCAACAACATCAAGGCTGTCAGCCCCCAAATCATCAAGAAACTTGCTATCCAGGCTTATCTTACTCGCTTTGATATTCAGCTGGTCCGAGACTATTTTTATGATTTCTTCCTCCAACATCTTAAAAACCCCCTCAAACTTTCTTAACTTCTGCAAGGACCTTGTCCATGTCCTTCTTATAAATCCTGTAAACGTTGCAATGCTTGCACTTGCCGAGATGAACCTTCCAGTACTTCTTCTCGTCAGCAGGAAGATCCTTGATGAAAGAAGCCCAGTCAAACTCGTAACAGGACTTGTTGGACATGTAGACTGGACAGTGGGATTCTTCCTTATCCATACCCTTAACTATGCACTTTGAATTTGCTTGCCAGCAAGGAATGTTCATCATAAAGGAAGGTAAAAAAGAGGTGGTATATTAATTTATCCATTAACAAAAAGTTTTAATAGGTGATAACAATTTAGACTTAAATATGAACAAAAGAGGTGGACTTGGTCTTACTAAAAAAGAGGCTAAAAAGAGATTAGAAAAATACGGATACAATGAGATAAGAGAATTAATACGTATATCAACATTCAGAGTTTTTTTAAGGCAGATAAAAGGAAACTACATCATCTACCTACTCCTCGCAGCTGTTATAATATCATTCGTTCTAGACAAATCGATAACGGCATACACAATACTGATTGTAATTCTTATAGTCGTGACAGTAGGTTTTATACAAGAATACAAAGCAGAAAGGGCGATAAAAGCACTCAAGGGAATGATAATGCCTATTTCCATAGTGTTGAGAGATGGAAAGGCTATTGAAGCACCATCAAGGGAAATAGTCCCGGGAGACTTGATACTCTTAAGAACAGGCGAAAGGATACCTGCAGATTGCGTTGTTTTAGAAGAAAGAGACTTGGCAGTAGACGAATCGACGCTAACGGGAGAATCAAAAGAGATCAAAAAATATGTTGCAAAAAACAACAAAGACTACAGGAGAGATAACATAGTCTTTATGGGCACCCATATTATAAGAGGCAAATGCATTGCAGAAGTATTGCACACTGGAATGAACACAGAATTTGGAAAAATAGCAGGAATGATTTCTACTGCGGAAAAAGAACTACCGCTGCAAAAAAAGGTAAATAAGATAGGAAAACAAATGACAATACTATCCATAGTAGTTTCAATCATAATAGGAGCGATTATGCTTTCAACCAACATGCCCCTTTCAAAAGCAACACTGTTTGATGTACTCCTCGTAGTTATAGCACTCTCGGTATCAGCATTCCCTGAAGGATTCCCGGTAGTTCTTATATCAATACTATCATCAGGAGTGCACAAAATGGCAAAGAAAAATGCTATAGTCAACAGGATGTCAATAATAGAAACTCTAGGAGAAACAACGGTAATATGTACTGATAAAACAGGAACCATAACAAAGGGAGAGATGACTGTCAAGAAAATACTTGCAGATGGAAAAATATTCGACGTTGAAGGAGCTGGTTATGAGGCCAAAGGCAACCTGCTGTACAAAGGAAATAAAATAGACATTACCAAAGGAAACACATTAGACTTAGTGTATAAATGTGCTGTCCTATGCAACGACGCAAGAATACAAAGAAAAGGAACAGACAAGGAGTATAGCATCAACGGTTCTCCGACAGAAGCTGCTCTTCTAATAATGGCCGCAAAAGCAGACATCTTCAAGGAAGACATAGAAAGCATAAGAAAAGAAGAAGTACCTTTCAGTCCTGAAAGAAAAATAATGTCAGTACTGTGCAAAGAGAAGTCAGAATACTACATATACTCAAAAGGAGCTCCTGAGATACTAATAAAAAAGTGTTCTACTATACAAATAAACGAAAAAATTTCTAGGCTCGGAGAGGGTGAAAAAAAGAAAATAATTGATACGAGCAAAAAATTTACATCCAAAACATTTAGAGTTATAGCACTCGCATACAAAAAATCAGAAAAAGACCTTAACATAGAGTCTTTAGAGAAAGACCTTACATTGTTAGGAATGGTAGCCATCGAAGACCCACCAAGAGAAGAAGTAAAAGAAGCAGTAAGGTTATGCAAAAGAGCAGGCATCAAAATAAAGATGATTACAGGAGACGACAAGGAAACAGCACTAGCAATAGCAAGAGAGGTTGGCATAAAAGGCAATGTTCTAACAGGCGACGAACTGGATAAAATCACGGACGAGGAGTTGCCAAAAGTTATAAGAAATATAGCAATATTTGCGAGAGTAAAACCAGAACACAAGCTAAGAATAGTTAAGGCATTAAAAAAGAACAATGAAATAGTAACGGTAACAGGAGACGGGGTAAATGATGCGCCAGCACTAAAAGAAGCACACATCGGAGTAGCCATGGGTAAAACAGGAACAGATGTGTCAAGAGAGGCATCAGATATGATTTTGAAGGATGACAACTTCGCAACCATCGTAACCGCAATCAAAGAAGGAAGAACCATATTCAACAACATCAGAAAATTCATATCCTACCAATTATCATGCAACTACGCAGAACTCCTGATAATATTTCTAGGAGTAGTGCTGGGATTACCATTGCCACTGCTTGCACTTCAAATACTATTTATGAACCTGGTTACGGACGACCTGCCAGCACTGACGCTGGGTTTTAATCCTGCGTCACATGACATAATGAAAGTAAAACCGAGAAAGGAATCCAAACTTTTGAACAGAGAACTGATAAAACTCATGATAATAGCAGCAGCAATTGTATCAGTAGGGGTTGTCGGACTCTTCTATTACGAAATCAGGATTTTAGGACATGATGTTACAGTTGCAAGAACAACAGCGCTTGTAACCTTAATACTATTTGAGATAACGAATGCATTCAACTTCAGGTCATTCAGAAAACCGGTACATAAACTAAATCTGTTTGCTAACAAACTACTGATATACGCTTCTGTAATATCAATCATAGCTACGATAGCAATAATCTATACAAAAGCTAATTCGGTGTTTGGAACAGCACCGATAGGATTCTGGAACTGGATAGTCGCTATTGCTATATCTTTAAGCGTAGTTGGAATATTTGACATAATAAAGATGGTAAACATAAGAAGGAACAAGGTTATAGAATAAATAAAAAGATTAGTTATGATGATATGCAACAATCTTTATAACTATCTCATGGTTTCTGTTCAGCATGGTGTTTATCTATTACCATAAACAAAAAGTTAAAACTGGACATGAACTTGGAAGACCTATCAAAAAAGCAGAAGTCCAGAGATTAGAACAAAAACTACTCAATATCGGGTGGAAAAATTTAAGGTGGTACCCATCGCCCAGCAAGGACAGAAGATGGGTTTTAGCCGGCAAACCACCAAATTATCGCGGCCCTTACGGAGATTATTACGAAGATGCAATAATAACAATAGCAACCCCTGGAAAACCGTGGGAAAATTCCGGAGAAATATTAGTCAGAGATTACCTGAAAGGACCTGTTTTTGAAAGCCAGGAAGGAGTCGGCTGGGGATACGGTTTAAAGATAAAGAAAAGAATAAAAACCCTGGATACATCCTAAATAAGCAACGGAAAAGTGTAAGACAATGCATATCCCAAAAATAAGAGAATTAGTATCCTTACCTGTAACACTTTTTAAAAGGATGATCTACGGTAGCATCGACGAATTGATTCAAGACTTTAAAACCTCTAAAACAACCTTGAAACCTTTCGGGCTGACAAAACAAGAAGCTAACTTCTTCCATCGGTATAACCCTGCTCACGTATACTGCAGGCTGATAGACGTGGGTATGGACAAGGGACAGGCAAGAAAGCTGATCAGCGCTTATGAAAAAAACTTTTACACAGGAATACTAAAGTTTATAGCCCTAAGAAAAAAACAACAAAATTTGGGTATTGAAGACAGAACAATCTGCCTGCACCAGGCATTTATTAGAAACAGACCTGTGGGCGAAGGCTATGGGGACTGTTCAGTATGCACGTCTGATGCTACAAACAACCCAAAATGCAGGGGGTACTACCCCTTCGTGATATTTGATCAAGTCAAACCCGCATAACCAGAAAAAACGGACTATTTCTTATTTCCTTCAAAGCCATTGGGCCTAGAGGGATTTGAACCCCCATCTCACCGTCCGAAGCGGTACGTGCTGTCCAGGTTACACCATAGGCCCTTAACTAAAAAAAGAGAAGCCCAATTTAAAAGACTTTCCAACTTACCGCAAACGGGCCAAAAAAACAAGCAAGCCGTGGATCAAAGCAAGCAGTAGGGTAATTATGGCAAAATTCCTGTGAGACTTAAACTTAATACCCCAAATACCCTTCAGACTGGCATAGCCCAAGAAAGCAGTGATAAGCAAGAAGATAAGCGTGAGTATACCGAGATAAATAATACCGGCAAACCCAAGATCTGATAATAAGCTACGGATTGCAAAACCATACAACAATACTACAAGACGAAATATTTAAACCTACTGCTCAGGCAGTTAAAAATATAAACAAAAACACATTCGGTAAGCAATATGAAACGACTCCTGGCAACACTAATCCTGACAATAATTCTGTGCACAACTGCATATGCACACCAGCCAAGAATAGTGTACGACAGGAACAACAACGCTGACAACCTGATAATAATAACACAGCCAGAAATATCAAGGGCATACTACGGGGAACTGAAAGGAGAGCAAGACAACTACATGATTATAACAAAAGAACCTTTCAAGCTCTACCTAAACATACTAACGCCATACAGCTTGAACGAAAACAGAAAAGACTTCATGATAGAAGTGAGGGACTTTGAAAACAGACAGATACTAATTCTTGACGGAACACAAGCAGAATGGAGCCTTTACTTTGAGGAATTTGCGAGGGACTACTACATGAAGGGGCCTGAAAAAAGGATAGACTTGAAAGCAGGAATATACTACATGAACCTGGGCAATACCGACAACCAAGGAAAATACTTATTAGCAGTAGGAGAAAAAGAATCATTCCCACTTAATGAGATACTCAAGACTTACTACACAATACCAAGAATAAAGATGGAATTCTTCAACCAGCCGTGGTATATGGTTTACATAAACTTCGTGGGGATAGCGCTGGCAATAACCATGGCAATAATAACAGCTATACTGTTGCTGCTCAAAAAACTATTTGGAAAGAAAAAGAAAGAAAAAATCCCGATAAAGCGCTTAACCCATTAGCCAGGAAAGAAACTAATAAAGACTTCTCAAAACCGAGCCTGAAAAGAAGCATGACAAGGATTGACTCAACAAAAACAACACACACCTCGACAAGAAAGAAATTAACACCAAGGCCAACGAAGAGACTGGCTAGCGGCCAAGTGAAGAGATTGATAAGAAGAACATAGAGAAATGTCCTTTTGAATTTCTTTTTAACAAACAAGTGGACTATGAACAACTCAACAAAAAAAGTAAGAAAAAAATAAAGAAAATTCATCTTCTCTTCTTCAAAAGCAGAAGGACTATAACAATCAGGGCAACAATAGGTATGCCAACATACAGATATGTAAGGTAATTATTGATTATCTCTGTGTTCCTAGGCTTTTCTTGGACACTGCTAAGATCAACTGTGTAGTACTCGGTGTAGGACTGCTCAGGACTCTCTTCCGGAACCATCTTGGAGAGATGGATGCCGCTGATAACCTTCTTGGCACCCCTAGAAACAAGATAAGAATCAAGCTCCTCCTGAACAATAACCGGCGTCTGGGAATTACGAGCCCTCACATTAATATCCTCGAAAGCTTTTTCAACGTCTGAAGTGAAGCTGTCACCAAACTCCGATTTTGGAACAGCAAACACAGAAAAATCACAGTGCTTGTACCCACCTGGAACAACACCTTCGCTGGTAATAGCCTGAGTGGGACACATGCTAGGACTTAAATAGCCAACCTGAAAAAACGTGTAATCGGGATAGTCATCCATGTTGGTAATCACATTAGTAATAGATATGATACGTTGGCCAGGCAGAATAGCGTCAGCACAAACAAAGCTGACCAAAAACAAACCAGCAATTACTGATACTATGATGTTTTTCATAACAAAAATATGTACTAGAGAATATATAAATATTATCATAACCCCAAAACGATTTGAAACTAACTATATTTTGCAAGACAAGAGAATATTTAAACAAGCCACAAATAAGAAATAACATGTACGCCTACGAAATATCTTTATACGCTGACAGAAAAGAACCTCCGCTGGATTTGTCATACATACTTGTGGAAGGACAAGTGTTGGACATTTACAGACAAACAGCAAAGGGAGTAAAAAAGGTAACAAAACAGGAAAAACCAGATAAGATAAAAGTAGGAAAGAACATGGATGTAGAAATGCTGATAAGAAAACTAAGCGAAGAGGAAACAAAAAGCCTGCTACAAAAAATAAAGACATAATTCTTAGCAAAATTTATATATAATTAAAAACAATCAATAAAGTAATGGCATCTTCACTTGGGAAAGCGATAGCGATACTAATAGGCACGATAATAGGAGCAGGAATTCTGGGAATACCTTACGTCGTCTACAAAGCAGGATTCTGGACAGGCATGCTGATGATAGCAGCACTGGGCATAGCCCTGATGATGCTGCACCTATACCTGGGTGAGATAGCGCTGAGAACAAAGAAAAGGCACGAGTTAACAGGATATGCGGAAAAATACATTGGACCTTGGGGAAAGAAACTTATGTTTCTTGCTATGCTGGTAGGAAATTACGGTGCACTAACAGCATACATAATAGGGGTGGGGGCAACACTAAAAGCAATACTTGGAGGACAGGAAATATTCTACAGCTTAGCGTTCTTCATACTAGCAGCGGTAATAGTGTACATGGGACTTAAAGCGGTAGGTAATTCAGAGTTCTACATGCAAATGGTAATCCTGCTGATAATACTGGGAATATCAGCCTATGCTGTGACGCTGGTAATACCGGAAAACCTGCAGGGATTCGACTTAATGAAAGTTTTCATACCGTACGGAACCATATTCTTCGCGTTCATAGGAACTGCGGCAATACCAGAGGTCAGGGAGATGCTGAGAAAAGAAGCAAAGCTGATGAAAAAAGCAGTATTCATAGGGACATTAATACCAATAATAATATACGCGATATTCACGATAGTCGTGGTTGGGGTGGTGGGAAACTCATTCGATTATCTACACGCAAACGAGAGAATAGCAACAGTAGCACTAGGGCAAGTTTTAGGACAGAACATAAACATACTGGCAAACATATTTGCAATATTCACCATGTCAACGTCATTCCTGACGATAGGACTGGCGATGAAATGGGTTTACCAATACGACTACAAAATAAAGAAACAAACAGCCTGGGCAATCACAGTGTTCCTGCCGCTGGTGTTAGCGCTGAGCGGAATAACCACCTTCATAAAAACCATAGGAATTGTTGGTGCGATAGCAGGGGGAACAGAAGGAATACTGATAGTAGTAATGCACAAAAGAGCAAAAAAACTCGGCGAGAGAAAACCAGAGTACAGCATAAAACACAACCCGATACTGAGCTTCATACTGATAGCACTATTTGTAATAGGAATAATACTGACACTAACATGAAAGAACTCATAAAACCAAAAACAATTGCGGTAATAGGAGCTAGCAACAAGAAAAGCAAAGTCGGATACTTTCTGATGGAAAACCTAAGTAGGTTCAAAGGAAAGGTAATACCGATAAACCTTCACGAGAAAAAAATACTCGGAAAGAAAGCATACAAAAATATTCTTTACTTTGAGAAAGAAGTTGACCTGGCGATTGTAGCGATACCGGCAGAGGGAGTGGAACAAGTCGTCAAAGAATGCAGCGAGAAAGGAGTGAAAGCAGTAATAATAATAAGCGCTGGATTCAGCGAGGCAGGAAGGAAAGATCTCGAAGAAGAGATCATGAAAATAAAAGGAGAGATGAGGGTGTTAGGGCCAAATTCTTTTGGTACTGTTAACCCTTACATAAGACTGGACACGACTTTTGCAAAAACAACACCGAGGAAAGGAAATGTAGCATTCATATCACAAAGCGGGGCCTTGTGGAGCGCAATAGCAGACTTAAGCGCTAGAGAAAACTTCGGATTCTCTGGATTTGTTAGCTTGGGCAACATGATGGACGTAACATTTGAGGATGCGCTGGAATACTTTGAAAACGACAAGAACACAAAAACAATAGTGCTCTACATAGAAACGCTGAAAGACGGGAGAAGGCTGATGGAGATGGCAAAGAAATGCAAGAAAAAAATCATTGCGATAAAAGCAGGCATATCAGAAGCGGGAATAAAAGCAGCCTTAAGCCACACAGGAAGCATGGCAGGAAGCTATGAAATATACAAGGCTGGATTCAAACAGGCAGGGATAATAAATGCTGAAAGCCTGCAAGAGGCTTTCGACAAGGCAAAATACGGAGTTGTAGAAGAGAGAAAAGCAGTGATAATAACAAACGCTGGAGGGCCTGGAACATTAATGGCAGATTACTGCGAAGAGAACAAGATAGAAGTTGTTAAGCTGCCAAGAATAAAATTTGCACTACCCCCTGCCTGGAGTCATGGCAATCCGATAGACCTTATGGGTGATGCAAAATCAGGCAGGTTCAAGGAAGTGTTCAGGAAAATAGCAAGAGAAAAATTCTATGATTTAGTAATTGTTGTAATAACGCCACAAAAAATGACAGACCTGAAAAACATAGCACATGAAATAGTAAAATTCAAGAAAAAAAGCAGGAAAAAAGTAGTTGCGTGCTGGATGAACCACGAGGGCAGGGAAATTCTCGAGAATGCAAAAATACCGAACTTCTCAGAGCCGAAAAGGCTGGCAGAATACTTAAGACTGTAAGATTTGCGAAGATTTCTAAATAAGACTTATTAAGCGGACTAACAAAACTATTAACATGAATAAAAATAAGGGCCTGAAGGATAGAGTTTTAGAATTCCTTACTATCACTGCCACACTCTTCACTATTACTGTTTTGATAGGCATAAAATTAAAGGCAAGTATCATATTGACAGTACTATTGGTAGGAGTGGGTTACATTACCATGCTGCATGTTAAAAACTTTTTTCAAGTAATGAATAACAACATAGAAGAAATCAAAAGCTATATAAAAGAGAAAGATTACTTAAAAAAAGATAGAGAAGTGATCAAGGTGAACAAAAAAGGAAAAGTAAGTTGGTTAGTTATTATTTGGTCAATCATAATAGGGCTTGCGTTACTATTACTATTCAAAACCCTATTCAAGTTTTAACCTCTTTCTTGGGAATCAAGAATTCTCCAATCCTGCCAGGACCCTCAATAGGCACGGGGAAAACAGAGGTGCAGAAATAGACAGAGATAGGAGAACTGTCATAAGATTCGCCCTTAAGACCAGCATGAGTCTCCATCTTATCCCTCACGAAAAGATAAGCTCCTACAGTCTGCCATAAAGTGCAGCCAGCCAAGCCAACCTGCATGTACCACCTCTTATCGTAATCCTTCTCAGCTATAGGATAGGAATTATAAACGCCTTCAAGACCAGACTTCACGGCAAGAGGATCGAGGCCTGAAACATCACGCTTCTCACAATTAGAAATACCCCGAACCATAAGATGGTTAAGCTTCTTGCTGAGAGCATCCCAGTTCTTATGGAAGGAAGGTTTTGGGAAGAAAACAAAAGTATCACGGGACCTTATATGATCTTCAAGAGAGTAAACCTTAATGGAATCATAACCAGCGAGAAGGACAGAAACATGCCTATACGTACCATCACTAAGATGCTCGCCAAAGAAATGAGGGATTATGCCATTATTCAGGGTGCCCCTGCTGATAGGCAGCTTACCTTTTGGCGGTTCTGAATAAAGAATCCTGATGCTATTGCCGGGCTTGTCAAGTAAATATAGTAAAGACAACAAATCCTCATCCTGTATTGAGGTAGCATCAATGCTTATGTTGCCTATTATACCTTCAAGACTTTTTTTCATAACAACCTGAAAAGAATGGGTATTGTTCAAAGGCTGGCCCCTCGCAAACTTAACTTCTTCTGCAGGGCCTATAGGATTCAACAAATAATTGGAGTAGAGCTGAACAGCATGATGCTCCTCCCAAGAATTGAACCAGTTAGTGGGCCTTAAGGGAGTTTCTTCGGTAGGCTCGTGATACCTTATTAGGAGAACAGAGTTAGATTTGTATGATTTCTTATCAACAGCGTTGACAGGGACATCAAGACAGGTTGACTCAACACCAGTAGAACAAATAAACAAATCATCAGGCTTATCAGAAATGGGCTTGACAACATCAACAAGGGTGCGCATTATTTTTTTGGGGGGGAGGAGGTTTTTAAGGATTTATGTTGTGGAATAAATTTTTTGGATAATGCAAGATTTGCGGAAAATTTTAGCAAAGACTTATTAAAAAATCAAGATTATTTTAATTCTAATGCAAAATATTTATTTAATTAAATTCATGAAGAAATTTAAAATGTCACATTTAGATAGTAAAGAATATTTAAATACTTTAGATAATTATGCATTAATAAAAAGAGGTGATATGCATGTGGCCTTTTAGACACGAATCAGCTCAAAGAGCATTCTCATTAATAGTAGCACTGACCGGACTTATATTGATTGCTATAAGCATTAATAAAAGTCTGACAATAAATATTGGGAATATTTCTTTGAGTTATACAATTGTGGGATTTGTCTTATTTTTGGGTGGTTTAATATATCTTGTAGAATCAACATTTAAGTAAAATGGATGATAAGAAAAAAAATAAAAACTTACTGGATTTAGAGTATAATACATACCTAACCTATTTCGAAATAGTAATTATCTTAATTGGCACAGCTTTTGTTACACTTGTTATAGGCACCTTACCAAGATGGAATTTTGAAAATCTTGCCCCTACCATAATTATCTTGATAAGTATCATGATTTTAATTTGGTTAGGATTTTATAATAAATTTAAGAATATACTAGAGAATATCCAAGCGTTATAATATATCCTTATGTTAATATAATAAGACTAAAAATGAACAAAAAAGGAAAAATAAGATGGCTCGTCATAATATGGTCAGTTATAATCGCATAAGCACTATTTTTATTATTCAAAACCCTCTTTAACCTTTAACTATTATTTTTTTAGAGCCTCTTCTTAAAGAAAAGATAGAGAAAGAAAGCAATGAGGACAAGCAAAAGATAGTTTATATTGATTATATTCCAACTGAATAAAACTTTAAATACAACCAATAAGATAAAAACTACCAACAGAAGGTAAAAAGTGAGCTTAAGCATAGGTTAAAGAGGGGTGGTGAAGAGGTTAAAAAAGATTTATAAAATTAAATTAAAAATCATTTGATTAAATCAACAAACATATCCCTATACCTCTTAATGTCCTCATTGTTTACTCTTGAAATAAAATCTGTTAACTTACTGTTGAAAACTTCAGCTTTCCTTATTGTATCTTCCACATCTTCCTTTGTTACAATGAAATCAACATAATACTGCTTATCCACCCTTTCTGTTTTTGCATCAAAAATATCCTTATTCTCCTGGTTAAACAATTTCTTTAACAAAATTATAGAAGCAGAGTGGTTTTCAGACTTGATTCCGACTTTAAAGAGCAAAGCAGTTAATAAATGGTACATGCTATAATAGGCAAGCCCAACAGATTCTTCAAGTTTGTTGTTAGCCAAAAGAATTTTTGCAGAAACAAGATTACTTTCTGATTTCATAGCATAAGACTGCTTCATTTCCTCACTAGGCTCAACAAGCCCCAATTTCCCTTCTTCTTTCAACTTAATCAAAAAATTTATTTTTTTCATAGTACCGCTCGACACCTTTTATTATTATATGATTTTTCTCTATTTCCTTAATCAATAAATTAGAATTATCATACCTCCCTATCTTCACACTTAACTTAGAGTTAATCAAACCAACCTCTTCCTTTATTTTCTTATTAGTTGTTTCTATGTAAACATCGATATCACTATCTGACTTGGCTATACCTTTTGCATACGATCCAAACAGGATAGCAAGCTTTATTCTCTTGTCCTTTTGCATTTTTTCGACTATCATCCTAAGATTGGGGTATTTCCTTAAAGCATTATTTAGCTTATAGTTTTCAGATGAGAAAACATAGTTTTTAGCCTCACTTGTCTCTTTCAGAAAATACTTTTTATTTTTTCCCTCTTCCTTATAATCCACAACATTTTCCTTAGCAAGCTCTTTCATTTTCCTTAACACTGTCATGTGATTCGTGCCCAACCTTTTTGCAAGGCCCCTTATATGATTCTCACTATTCAAAAGCTCATTTACGATATCAAGTTTGTCACATTTTTGTTCCATGTGTAACAGATATGTTACAATACTATTTAAAGGTTTTGGTTGCGTTGAATTTACAAGTGTTACCTTATAAAATAAACAACTTAGTATTAGAATGTCTTAAAACTTTACATGTTTTACTTAAACAAAAA
>CAYSAF010000020.1:0-17176 GCA_964428965.1 Candidatus Woesearchaeota archaeon | reverse complement strand
GTTATATAATTCTGACCATGAACATTTCTCCAGTCAAAGAAATCAGGCAAAGCAGTGCTAGTTTTATTAAGTTGTGCCGTGGCTTTACCAGTTATCATGTTAATGTTTTCTACTTTTTTGAGCAGAAGTTCCCTTCTCTTTTTTATAACGTCCTTTATTTTTTGAATTTCGTCATGTTGCGGAGGTTTTAGTCCGAGTAGTTTCTTTTTACTTTCTGCACTTTTAACAAGAACGGAGTTGTAGTTCGGGTTCCATAAGGGATTTTTTTTCTTTATTTCCTGTAATTCTTTAACAATTTTTTTTTGTTCTTCTTGTGGTAATTTTAAAAAAGAAGATTTAACCCTTGGAGACATAGAATTCAACTCCAAAGATGTAGTATCATCTTCAGCAGTCATACCCTGACTAGCAATTCTCTCACTACTAGCCTCAGAAACTGATACAGTCTTACCAATGCTATAAATTTGGTCTACGGCAATGTAAACAACACCTATCCCAACAATTAAAGCTATTACAAACAGGAGATTATTGCTTTTCAGGATAAGTCACCTCCATTTTACCATCAAAAAGTGTAAGTCTTTGTTTAAATAACTTACGTTGGTTAGCTCTTTTTTTCTGCGCTTCCTTTTTAAAATCAATTCTTTTTTTTGTATTTTCTAAATTTATTTGTATTTATAATTTGTATAAATCAGTGAAAGGTATCCTAATCCTAGTGAGAAGATGTAGTAGGTTATTCTGTCAATTATTGCTGCTATCGCTGCTATTTCTGGGCTTATCCCAAGCAAGGTATAGATACTGATCATTGTGCTTTCAACCACTCCTATGCCCCCGGGTATTATCACCAGTTGTCCTATCACCGTTGCTATGGATATGGCTATTATCACGTGTATGGGATTGACGCTCTGCCCCAGTGCCAGGAATAACACATATGCCTTTCCAAAAGTAACCAGTTGCATGAGCAGGCATGATGCTATAGCTATGGTCAGCAATTTTTTGTCTCTGTAGAATTCTTTTATCGATTTCAGTGCTACGTCTTTGTGTTCTTTTATGTACTGTTCAAGTTCTTCTTTTGTTTTGAATTTCTTTTTTAGTACTCTCTGTATGAGCCATAGTATTGTTGACTTTGTTTTTTTGTAGAGGAATATCGCTGTTACTACCGCTAGCATGATTATTATTATGCTTTCTATTATCACTTTCAGAGTCAGCGATACTTTGAAGAACATCGCTGCTATTAGCAGTGATATTATTATGAAGAATAAGGATGTTAGTGTGTTCATCCCTTTGTCTATTATTACGCTTACCAAATATGGGGTTTTTTCTTTTTTGAATTTTTTTGATAGGTAGTATGCTTTTAACGGCTCACCTCCCATGTTGAGCGTTGGTGTTGATGAGTCTACGAACAGTCCTGCCATCAGCACCGGGAATAATTCCCAGAATTTTATTTTGCTTATCTTGTCTATTAGTGTTTTCCATTTGTAGTTCCATATCACGAACATGACAAACGTAAGTGCCAGGGCAATTACCAGGTAATACCATCTGAGAAGTTTCAGGTTTTCTGCTATTTTCCCGAATCCTATTTTGTTGAGAACGAGGTACAGTAGCAATAACGCTAACAGGATGAATACTAGTTGGTACCTCTTTTTCATTTTCTTGCTTCTCTGTACTCTTCTATGACCTTCTTCAGTATGTCTATTTTCTCCTTTTCTTTTTCTAGTTTTTCTTTGTTTATTAACATTATGCCGTTCTCTTCTTGCACGTCAAGCTTGTTGGCATTTATGAATATGACTCTGAATTTTTCTCTCACTTTGTTGCTCATCTCTTTTTTTGATATTATTATTTCCACGTTTTCCCTTATTTTTTCTGTGCTTTTTTCGCTGAATATGTTTGGTTCCTCTACGTATATTATCTTTCCCAGCTCTTGTTTTTCTACCTCTTCCCATGAGAGGTTTTTTATTTTGTTGAGTATGATGTTTTGTTCTGCCTTTTTCATCAGCTCTATCATTTTCTTCAGGTTTTCTTCCAGTTTCTTTATCTTTTCTTCCTGCTCCCTTATGCTTTGTAAGAGCATGTCTATTCTTTGGTTTTTTATCATGACAACTTTCTTCATTTTTTTTCTTACTATCTTTGCCATGTTCTGTCTTACTGCTTCCAGTTTTCTCTCCAGCTCTTCGACATCTTTGAGCTTTTCCCTCTCTTGTTCGTAAACTTCTTCTCCTCTGATTTTTCCTGTTTTCTTTCTCTTCCTCTTCCTTTCTTCCTCTTTTTGTGGTTGTTCTACCATAGCTATCGCTTCTGAAATGTTCAGCTTGTCATCCCTTAAAACTATTTCTTTTACTTCTTCTCTTATGTTTTCTTTTTCAAGATTCTTTAAGCATACGTCTATTTTTGTTAGGAGGCTTCTCACCCTCTTGAATGCATGTATTGCCGATGCCAGTGCATCCTTTTCGTGCTCGTTTTTAAATTCATAGCCTTTTGTGAGTTCTCTTTTTTCCCCTGTTTTCAAATCCTCTTCAGGTTTTATTAACCTGGCACCTGTTTTGCTTGCTATTTTTTCTACAAACTTCGGTGCCTTTTTCTTGTCAGTTCCTACTACCACAACTTTTCCTTGTTTTATCATTTCTAGTATCAGGGAACTCATGTCAAGCTGCTTTGAGCTGTCTATTCCCACTAAATTTCCCTCAAGGTCTAATAATGCATAACCCAAAGTTGTTCCCGGGTCTATGCCTGCTATCAGAAGTCTTTTCATGAGAATAGTTTTTTTGCAAATTCGAGTCTTTCTTTGGCTGACTTGGTTTCAGGGACCATTTCCGGTATCTTTGTCTGCCCAACGTAACTCATCAGGTCCCATGGTGAGATTCCCAGGAGTTCTGCTGTTCTCCCTATCGATATTCCGTGTTCGTAGATCCTGCTTGCTTTTTTTATCTCTGCTTGGTTTAGAACCTGTGTTATGAACATCCCTAGTTCCTTCTCTATATCCGATATTAGTTTGTATAGCATTTTTATGTTCCCGTTGTACCTTCCGACTTGCTCCATGATGAGGTTCTCTCTTGCTTGTTCAAGTTTTTTTATGCACTTCATGTGAAATTCTTTCCAGTTCTCGTATTGTTTGTATTTGTTTTTTTCAAACACTTTTGACAGCGAGTATATTATTACAGCTATCGATGTTGAGTATTTGTCTTGGTATATGCTTGCATCGTGAATCGTGTGGTCGCTAACTTCTCTGAGTTTTTGCATGTCTTCTTGTCGTATTGCTGTGAGGGCTTCATTTATTATAGAAATTATGTCTTGTTTTATTTCTGCTCTCATATTGTTTTTTATTTTTAGCAGCAATATAAGTCTTTCGGAATCTTGCCTTTCTCTATCTTACCGAAAGGGTTGCCGTGCTGCCTGACATTTTCTATCATCTTCTTTCCTGCCTCTGTTTCCTTCCCGTTCTTTATCAGCTCAACTCTGTAATCCCTCAATTCCAAGTCGAGGTTTAGGGGGCAGTTTTTTTCACATGCCTTGCATAGCGTGCATATGTAGAATACCTCGTTTTTTATTCCTTCTTTCATAAGCATTGCCTTGCCTCTCGGGCTTACTGTTTCTCTTTGGAGTATTTTGTATGCTGGGCAGCTGGTTTTGCATAGTCCGCATTCTGTGCATTTTTTGGCTTTCATACTATCTTTCCCCTGTTGAATATGTTTTTCTTGTCATGAATCTTTTTGAGTTTTTTTATTTCCTCTTCTTTTTCTTTTTGGAAAAATTCCTTTTTCATTATCCCTATTCCGTGTTCTCCTGTGACGCTTCCGTTTAGGGTTTCTACTATTTTGAACATCTCTTTTATTTGTGGTGAGTTTTCTTTGAAGTGCGGATGTACTACCCCTATACTTATGTGTCCGAATGTCGGTATCTCGTTTTTCTGCAGCCAGTGCAGGAACCTGTCTATCTGATCTATGCTTACCTCCGGGTCTTCTATTGTTGTGTATCCTTTCTCTGCCACTATGGGATAGAGGCTTTCTCTCATCTTCCATACCTCTTTCATCTCTCCTCCTTTTATGTTTCCGTCTCCATTTTCGTATTCTATCATCAGGTGGTATTTGTTTCCTAGCCCTGCCCACTCTGATGTTATTCTGTCTATGTACTCTACTATGCTTACGTTTTCGTTTTTCACAAGCTCTCTCACCTTCTCCACCAGGCTTGTTAGGTTGTCGAAGCTCAGTATCGACAGCGTTACCTCTTTTGGTTTTTCCACTAATTTCAGTTTTGCTTTTATTATTATTCCTGTAGTTCCTTCTTTGCCGCAGAATTCTTTTATTTTTTCTTTGCCTATTTTTATTTTCTTTCCTTCTCCGTTTATTATTTCCAGTTCTTCTATCCAGTTTTCCATCTTTCCGTACTTCAGGCTTCTCATTCCTGCTGCGTTAGTTGCTATCATTCCTCCTATGGTGCATACTTTTCTGCTCCCTATCATCACCGAGAAGAATTTTTTTGATTCTATGTTGATTAAATCTTCTAGTATCACTCCCGGCTCTACTGTCGCGTAATCCCTTTCTACTTTCATCTTGTTCATTTTTGATAGGTCTATTACCACAGAGTTGTCTGGTACTGCTCCCCCTACGAGGCCTGTGCCTCCCCCCCTGGTTACTATGTTAAGGTTGTTTTGCAGGCAGTACTTTACTGTCGCTATCACCTCTTGCTCTGTTTCTGGCCACACCACTATTTTTGTTTTTCCTCTTATCTGTGATGCGTCGCTTGAGTATGCTATTCTGTCTATTTCTTCTTCTGAAACCTTTCCACGGCCTAATATCTTTTGCAGCATCATACCAGCACCTGGCTCATTTCCAGCACTTCTTTGTCTGTGTTTTCCTTCAGTTGCACATAACATAGTGGGCATGTGGTTATTACTTTGTCTGTCTTCACTTCTTCCATGAGCATTTTTGCTATTTTGTTTGAGGTGTTTGGTGAATTTACTTTTAAGCCTCCACCGCCCCCGCAGCACATAGAGTTTTCTCTGTTGTCCTTCAACTCAACAACCTCGAAGTCTAATGCCTTTAGTATCCATCTCGGTTCTTCGTAAATTCCTGAGTGTCTCCCCAAGTGGCACGGGTCTTGGTATGTTATTTTCTCGTTGAAAGACTTCAGTTTTAATTTTTTTATGTTGCCCCATATGGTTTGTGTTATGTGTTCTACCTTTATTTCAGGGTAATTTTCTTTGAGTATTTTGTAGCACGCTGGACAATTTGTTATTATTTTTCCTATCCCATGTTTTTTTATTATCTCCCTGTTTTTTTCCACGAGTTCCTTGTATTCCTTTTCATAGCCTGCGTTTATTACAGGAGACCCGCAGCAGAATTCAATCTCCCCTAGCATTATGAAGTCTATTCCTATCTCTTTCAGGATTTTCTTGTAGTTTTCTTCTACGTCCTTTAGGACAAACTTTGTCAGGCAGCCCGGGTAGTATAGGGTGTTGCCTGCTGTCAGTCTGCTTAATAGCCCCCTAAACATAGTTTTTTTGAGAAAAACGAGGTATTTAAAGCTTTGTTTGAAATTTAAATGAATGCTAGGCTTATTTTTGGGGTGTCTTCATTGTTGAAGTCGCCTGTGTGTTTTATTACAAGGTTGTATTTTCCTTTGAACGGTCCCTTTGGATCCCCTTCTAGTACCAAAATGTCAGCTACCCCTGTGTAGTTCATTGCCATTATTAGGTTGTATTGGTCTTCTATTATTGTTTCATCGAGCCTTAGGTTTATTGTTCCCTCTTCGAAGTTTATCCCCGGTTCCATCATCTTGCTTTTTGTGGTCATCTTCCACTCTATATAATCATTATCAAGATTCAATAATAGGTGTCCGCTTCCTATTTCTAGCGGCGATATCACCCTTTGTGACCCAGGCCCTTCTGTTGATACCTGTCTTAGGTTGTCGTCTATGCTTTGCATCATTACCTTTGTTTGTGCTACCGTGTTTTTGTCCTTCATCTTGGCTATGAGAGGTATGCCTGCTGCCAGGACTATGGTTATGACTACCATTCCCAAGGCTATGTAGAGCGCTGCCGAGACCCAGATGTCCCCTCTTTTGTTCATCATCTATAATAAAATAAAATAAAAATTTATGGTGTGCAGGCGTCTGTTGTAGCAGTTATTGCTGGTCCGTCTAGAGATCCGAAGTCTCGTTTGTTTGCTGAGCAGGTTACCTCTTTCCCGCCTAATGTTATTACCGGTATGGCTTCTACCAATTTGACGCTGTTATCTGTTAGTTGTGTCGGGTCGAATGTTTCAACGCCTATTTCAAACGGGTCTACTCCGTTGGCTGAGAACATTTCAGTGTTCGCTTGCATCTTATCCGCTGCTTCGTAGAACCTTACCACGAGTTTTGTTATTTTTGTTTTGGCGTTGTTCTCAATTACTACCTTGTATCCTGTGGTTGCTACGCATACGTCTTTTATTGCAAAGTCGACCTCTGTCGCGCATTTCATTTGCTTGTTAGCTTCCTCCTCTGTTGTTTGTTGCATTCCCAGTGTGAATCTCTGTCCCCATACCATGATTATTGCGGCTAATGCTACCGTGAATCCCAGTATGAGTACTGTTGCTATTAGCGGGGAAATCCCTCTTTTCTTTTTCATATCTTAAACCTCCTTATTTTTTTAACTTGTAAGTTTTACAGTTATGTGTTTGTCTGAGCATGGGACATACTTGCCTCTTCCTGCTTTTAGTAATGGTATTATGTCTACTTTTTCTATGCCCCCTGTTCCAAAGTCTGCTTCGTATTGACTTGCCTCTAGGCCGCCTAGCCTGTTGTAGTTTTCTACCACTTGTGACTTGTCTTTTATTATCCCTCTGAATACGAATTTGTCTATGGGGATGTCTTTCTGGTTTTCTATTACCAGTGTTGCTTTAGTTCCTTCGTATTGTGCGCTCTTCACGTTAATCTCTACTGCCTGACATTCGTTTTGTTTTAGTGCCAGGGCTCCTCTCTTAGCTGCCAGCTCTTCTATGTAGTTTTTTCCCCATAGCATTACCAGCAGTATTAGTGCTACCACAAAACCTATCAGGAGAACTGTTGCTATTAGCGGGCTTATTCCTCTTTTTTTTGAAATCTTACCTCCTTTCGGTGTACCACTCCTTATTTTTTTATTTCCTAAATTTATAAATGTTGCTATTAACATTCCACCCTCGTCATCCTGTCTGTGCATCCAATCATGTTATTGCCTTCTCTTACTATGGGTATCAGTTCCACTTCTGCGTTGCTTGCTGGCAGTCCCCAGGTTGCTGTTAGGCCCTCATATTTTTCTTTTGGGCTTAGTGGCTCAACGTATGTTTCCTGGTTTGTTAGGGGTTTTTGTGTGTTTTTATTTATCCCCCTAATCTTGATCTTCTCTATCGTTAGGTAGCCCCTATTTGTTATGCTTATGTACCCGCATGGAGGCCCTCCCGGGTTGTCAGGGTCTTCTGTGAACACGGCATACATCTGTACTTGTTCGCATTGCATGCCTCCCTCAACGAATTTTGTTGTGCTTTCTGTCATTTCTTCGCTGCTCCTGGTTGCCCACATGAATACGAACGTTCCAAGCGTTATTGAGAATCCTAGCAGCAGCACCCATGCCACTACTGTTTCCATCCCTCTCTTTTTTTTCTTCATTTTTTCTTTTACTCTTTTATATTATTCAGTGAGCAACATAATGAGATTTATCAGATTTACCTGTCTCCTGTTTGCATCGTCCCCTATCTTCATCCCATTCGCATATGTCATATTCTTCTAGCTCTCTACATAAATCTCTACCGAGGTCTTTGCAGTGGTTTTCTTTTTTTAGGAAACCTTCCCCCCCTATGAACACCTTTACCTGTTCTTGTTGTTCCATCTTGCTTACCACCATCATCTGTGGTTTTCCAGGGGTTAGTTCGAAGGGGTACCAAGAGTTGTTTACAGCTATGTAAATAGTCTTGTTTTCGCTAGGTTCTGGTATGTCTTTTACGCACTCTTTAAGTGGTGAGCTCTTTATGTCAAAGTTGGCTCCTAGTGTTCCGAAGCTGATGCTTGCGGGTACTTCCTCGAAGCATCCCAGCAGTTTGAACGGCATTCCACTCCCGTCATCTACGTATATTTCCCCTTTTAGGTAGTTTCCTATATACACTCTTCCCCCATAGTCCAAGACGTATATTAATCCGAACTGGGAGTTTTGTGTTTTTGAGTATGCCGTGAAATCATATGTGAATTTCCCGAATTTTTCTCCCACTTTATCTCCTTCGGTACTAACAACCGTGTTTATCAGCTTTGATCCTTCTGTTTCGTAGTTTCGTGAAAGCTTCTCGAAGTCTCCCTTGAATTTTTCTTGTTTTGCTATGTTGGTGACTGATGCTAGCGCAAATATCACTACTGATAGAAGTATCGCAGCTATTATGTACACCTGCCCCTTTTTTCTCATGTTTATCTTAATTCTTATTTGGCTTAAATATTTTTTGTTTCAGCTGTGGCCGTATTTTCCTTTTAAAGGTACGAATACGAACGCTCCTAAATCCTTTCTTGTGAGCCCTTTTTCTGTTTTTTTGAGTTTTATCATGCTTTGTGAGTATAACGGACCGATTGGTGCTACTATTATCCCCCCTTTTTTCAGTTGTTTTATTAATGGTGGTGGTACTTCTGGTGCTCCTGCTGTTATTATCACCCTGTCGTATGGCTTTGCCTTTTCATATCCCCTGCTTCCGTCGCCTCCTATCACCCTGACGTTTTTTATCCCCTCTTTTTTTATGTTTTCCTTGGCAAACTTTGCCAGCGCCTTTATTATTTCCACTGTGTATACCCTTCCTTTTTTTCCTACTATTTCTGCTATAAGGCATGCGTTATAGCCCGATGCGGTTCCTACTTCAAGCACTTTTTGTCCTTTTTCCAGTTCCAGGGCTTCCAGCATGAAGGCTATCGTGTATGGTTGTGATATCGTCTGTTCATAGCCAACTGGAAGGGGTATGTTTAGGTATGCCTCTTCCCTCAGTCCTTCTGGCACGAACTCGTGCCTCGGTATTTTTTCCATAGCTTCCAGCACTTTCTTGTCTCTTATCCCTTCCATTTCAAGCTCCCTTACCATCTGTATTCTTTTTTGTGCTTCCATCATCTTAGCATACGCATTCCTTGTCTTTTTTTATTTTTATTCTCGTTATCGTGTTTTTCCAGATGTTTATCCTTAGTAGGTCTCTTTCGTACTTCTCCCCTGTAAGTATTTTTATTGCCTCCATCGCTTGCATGCTTCCTATCGTTGTGGTTAGCGTGTTTAGCACTCCTACTGTTGCGCATGTTTCTGTGTTTATCTTGTCCTTGTATATGCATCTCAGGCACGGTCCTCCTGGCATTACGTTGAATATGGTTCCTACCTCTCTTATCGCTGCTCCGTGTACCATTGGTATCTTGTTTTTCACAGCATAGTCGTTTAACAGCATTTTTGTTTTTACGTTGTCCACGCAGTCTAGTACCAGGTCGCTTTTTATTATGTTTATGTTGTCTTTGTTCAGCTCTCTTGAATGGCTTTTTATCTTTATTTTTGAGTTAACCTCTCTTAATTTCTTTTCTGCCTCTTCTGCTTTCATCTTTCCCAGGTCTTTTTCGTTGAAGAGTGTTTGTCTTTGCAGGTTTGTCTCGTCTATTAAGTCCCTGTCCACTAGTATTAGGTTTACCCCGCTTCTTGCCAGCAGATCTGCTGCCACCCCTCCTAGTGCTCCTATGCCTACTACGGTAACTGTGCTTTTTTCTAATTTTTTCTGGTTTTTCTCTCCTAGAAAAAGTCTCTGCCTATCATATCTCATGTTCTTATTCCTCTTTTTCTTTGTTTAAATATTTTGGGTTTAGCATAAGTTTTTTAATATTTGCCTATTTACTATTTGTCCATGAACATTAAGAAGCTTGTTAAGAAGGTGAAGTCTTACAACCCGAAGGCTGACATAGTGCTTATAGTTAGAGCTTATGATTTTGCTAGGAAGTTTCATGGTAGTTCTAAGCGTGCTTCTGGCGAGCCTTTCATCCAGCACCCATTAAACGCTGCTTACATCCTTGCAGAGTTGAAGCTTGACGTAAGCTCCATAGTTGCTGCCCTGCTTCATGATGTGGTTGAGGATTCTGATGTCTCCCTGGACAGTGTTAGGAAGGAGTTTGGCGGTGAGGTTGCTTTGCTGGTAGACGGTGTTACCAATATCACTAAACTCCGTTATGAAAATCCGGATGAGGAAAATGCTGAGAACATCAGGAAGATGCTGCTTGCAACCACCCAGGATATTCGTGTTATAATAATCAAGCTTGCTGACAAGCTTCATAACATGCGTACCATTAAGTATCTTCCTGCTGAAAAGAAGTTGAAGATTTCACAGGATGCATTGAACATTTACGCTCCGCTTGCTTACCGTCTGGGTATGGCTTCGGTTAAGTGGGAGCTTGAGGACATCGCCTTTAAGAATTTGCAGCCCTCTACCTATCAGATGTTCAAGGAGAAGTTCGGGAAGAAACGTTGGCAGCGTGAGATTGAAGTTATTAAGGCAAGGAGGTTTCTTGAGAAAGCCCTGTCAGATGGTGGTATAAAGGCAGAGGTGACCGGTAGGCCTAAGCATTTTTACTCTATCTACAAGAAGATGGTTCGTACCAATCGTTCTTTTGATGAGCTTCACGACCTGATGGCTCTTCGCGTTATTACAGATTCTGTTAAGGACTGTTATGAAGCCATAGGTATTATTCATAGCATCTGGAAGCCTATTCCCGGTGAGTTTAATGATCACATAGCCATGCCTAAGTCCAACATGTATCAGTCCCTTCATACTAGTGTGATAGGTCCTGAGGGTCAGCCTGTTGAGGTTCAGATTAGGACTAGGGAGATGCACAGAACCGCTGAAGAGGGTATCGCTGCTCACTGGCAGTATAAGGGCATCTATGGTGACAGGGAGTTTGATAAGAAGCTTAGCTGGCTTCGCCAGATCCTTGACTGGCAGAGGGATTCTAACGATGCGGAGGACTTCATGGACTTTTTGAAGGTTGATTTTTTTGAGGAAGAGATATATGTTTTTACCCCGAAGGGTAAGATTATCCAGCTTCCGAAGGGTTCCACCCCCCTAGATTTTGCTTATGCTGTTCACAGCAGCATTGGCGATACTTGTACCGGTGCCCTTGTTAACGGTCGTATAGTGCCTCTTCGCTATGAATTGAAGAACGGTGAAATAGTTAACATCCTGACGTCGAAGAATGCTACCCCCCACCGTGACTGGTTGAAGATCGTAAAAACCGCTAGGGCTAAGGATAGGATTAAGCATACTCTCAAGGAGATAGATGTTATTCCTGTTAAGGTTCCTACTAAGATTCAGGCTGTTGAGGGGTCTGTTAAGGGCTTGCTTGTTGACGTTCCTTTTAAGTATGATGTTAAGCTTGCTAAGTGTTGTCATCCTGTGCCAGGCGATTCCATAGTTGGTCATCAGGGCAGGAATAGGAGAATTGTCGTTCATAAGTCTGACTGTAGCAACGTAAAGCGTAAGCTTCGTTCTGTGAGAGAGCTTTCTTGGAACTATGATTTTAACAGTGAGCTCCTGCTCAAGGTTTTTGCTTCCGATCGTGTTGGTTTGTTTGCTGACATACTCAACACCGTTGCTGCTACGGGAACGAATGTCCGTAACGCCAAGGCTAAGATGATTTCCAGTGACCTTGCTGAGTGCAGTTTTTCTTTTGTCCCGGAAAACACAGATCACGTCAAAGATATTGTCGGCAGGGTCAAGCGTGTTCAGAGTGTTAGAAAAGTCTTTATCGTTAACAAGTAAGTTTAAATATATACTCATAGTTGAGGTATTATGGACTTTATGCTGGTTGTTTGGTTGGTTGTTGCATTTGCTCTTTCTTTGCTAATCCTTAAGCTTCTGCAGAAGACTTTCAAACTCTTTGTGTTCCTCCTTATTTTTGCTGTAATCTTTGGCGTTCTTTATTTTGGTTATGACACCTTCCTTAGTAGGTTCCGGGAGGCAGGCAAGCAGGCTCTTGACTTAAAAACTACTCCTGCTCAGTCTTCTGGTTGTTCTTCTGACCCTGACTGTGCTTTTGTCACCTCGCCAAGCGACTGCAACCTGGTTGCTAACGCCTGTAATAATATTAAGGATTCCTCTAAGTTCTTTAAGCCCGGTACTAACCTTAAGTGCTCTATCGATTCTGTTGTTTTAAGCTCTGAAGTCAAGTGTTCTTGTAAGAAGTCCGCTTCTGGTTCTGCTTGTGAAAGACTTTAACAATTATTTTTAATTTCAACAATCTTTTTAAATTAAGAGGGGGTTTCTAGCTCTATGAAAAGGGGTACCTTAGGGGTGTTATTGTTTTTGTTATTATTTTGTGTATCTGCTTTTGCTGCTGTTGAGAGCGTTAGTCTGCGTGTTGGTGAGAGCAGAGAAATTAAAGGTGTTAATTTTACTTTGTTGAGGACCAGTCAAAGTGATGAGAAGGTTGTTCTTTGTATCAACAACCGTAAGGTCATAGCTTCTGATTCCAGCGATTATAGTATAGCTATAGTCAAAGTTCGGGATGTTTTTGAGCGTGCTGCTAACTTTGATATTGAGGTTGCTTGTAAGGATAAGTGCGAATGCAAGGAAGACTGTAATAACTCTGCCTGTTTTGCTTCTGAGGAACTGCCTGCACTTCAGTCTTGTGTTTCTGATGCAGAATGTGACGATTCAAATCCATGTACAAGGGACAGTTGCAACAATGTCGTCAAGAGATGCACCCATGAGGGGGTTGAGAATTGTACTATTCCTCAAGAACCTGGCTCGACTCCTTCCCCTGAGCAGCCTACTCCTGCTGCTAAAACAATCCCTGTCACTGAGTTGTCCACCTACATGCTGCTTGGCATCGTTCTTCTTCTCCTGATAGCTTTGATAGTTAAGAGGCTTATCAGGTAGATTTTTAAATTCCCTTTTTTGTATATTTTTATGCCTAGGTTGTTGTGCGATTTCAGGGATGGTAGATTTGAGGTTGTAGATAGTGAAGGGGTTTTGTCTCAGGACTCTGTTGTCGGTGACTGTGAGGTTTACAACCTCGATGAGTTAAAGGCTAAGTATAAAGTTGCAGTTTCTGGCGATATTGAGTTTTTATCTAAGCTTATTAAGAAGGAGAGTTTGTCTGTTCTTGACCGGCTTGATGGTATTTATTCCCTTGCTTATTACAGTAAGGATTATATTTTTCTTGCTCGTGACGTTATTGGCTTGAAGCCTATGTGGTATTCTCTCGAGAAGGGTCTTGCTTTCGGCTTTGTTAAGGATGATTTGGAGAAGTTGGGTTATAAGGATGTCAAGGAGCTTGATCCGAGGATGATTTTGAGGTATGACATTAATGAAGGCAAGGTTAGTTTTATCAGGCGTCCTTTCTTTTCCATCAAGCCTGAGTTAAAGTATTCTCAAGGTGATATAGTTGAGAAGCTTTCTGATTTATTTGTGAAGGCTGTTGGTAAAAGAACAAGTAAGGAAAAGTTTGCTGTCTCCTTTTCAGGTGGCATTGATTCCACTCTTATCGCTTTTGTTTGCAAAAAACTAAATCGTGATTTTACTTGTTACAACGTTCGTTTTTCCCATCCAGGTATGGATGTTTCCGAAGATTTTCTTGCTGCCCAAAAAGTTGCTGGATCTCTTGGTTTTGATTTGAGATGCATCGAGCTTAACCTTAACGATGCTGAGCTTATCTTGAAAAAAATAGTTCCTTTGATTGGTGCAGATGCCGTTAAGGTAGGTGTTGCCCTCCCCTTTTTTGGTGCCTGTCAGCAGGCAAGAAAGGATAAGTTAAAAGTTATTTTCTCTGGTCTGGGTTCAGAGGAGATTTTCGCTGGTTATCATCGCCACAAAATTTCTTCTGACGTTAATAAGGAGTGTTTAAATGGTTTGTTGAAGATGTATGAGCGTGATACCTATCGTGACTACATAGTTTCTAATCTTAACAGCATGAGGGTTGAGGCTCCTTTTTTGGATAACTCCCTTATTGATTATTCCTTGAGGATTCCCTCTAAGTTGAAATTTAAAGCCGGTGTTGAGAAGTTTATCATCAGGCAGGTTGCTATCAAGCTTGGTATTCCTGAGGAGTTTGCCATGCGCAGGAAGAAGGCTGCTCAGTACGGCAGTAACTCTGATAAGATTTTGGCAAAGCTTGCTAAGAAAGCTGGTTTTAGATTCAAGCATGATTACTTGAAGACTTTCCTGTATTGACGATTTTTATTTTGTGCCCCCTCTCCCTCGCTTCGTTGCGGCATACGTCCATTATTTCTGCCTCGACGTTTTCCTCTGTCTTCTCTTTTCCATAACCTCTCTTTTTCATCCTTTTCCTTAATTCTTTGACGTCGCATTTGCATATCACTGCCATTTTCACGTGTTCTTTCGGCAGGTAGTGGGCTAAGTGCGAGTCTATCACCAGTGTTTTTTTGCTTTCTTTTATCATTTTTACAAGAACCCTGTTCAGTTTCTTTATGTCAACGATTCTTGTTTTTCTTTTTCTGTCGTATCCTTCTGCCAACTTGTATTTTTGCACTACCTTGTTCACATCTATGTATTTTCCGTTGATTTTTTTTGCTATTTTCTTTGCTGTTGTGGTTTTTCCTGTGCCAGGTGTTCCAGAGACTATTATTGCTTTCATCTTTAGTCTGCCGCAAATAACTTTGAGTCTTTAACGTCAAAAACCCCTAGCCTTGCTCCCGCATCTAAGAAACCATGTGCATAGTTTAATGCGGCAAATGCGGTTACTAAATCTTTTTTTTCTTTGAAGTGTTTTGCATCTTCGTAGTATCTTTTTGCCATGTCTAAGAAATCTTCACCAACCGCTTTGAGGTTGACGTTTTTGGGTTCTTTTATTTTTACTTTTTTTATGGCCTCGCCAGTTATCTTGAAGTATTTCTGGATTTTTTCTTCTGTTATTTTATCCATATTTACTTAACGGCAAGCTTTCTTCTTCTTTTCTCCTTCTTCATTCTCTTGCGCTGCCATTTCCATCTCATCTGGCCTTTTTTCTTCCATCTGCGTGAGCTTCTCTTCATGTTTAGAAAGTTTTGTTTTCGAGAATTTATAAAGCTTTTTGTTTATAATGAATCACGTCCGGGCAAGAAACCCTTTTGGCTATCAGTTAGGGACTTTTATTTTAATAAGTGGTTGAAGTTTATATATTTTTCTGAACTATTATTCAATTTAAACCTTGGATACCGCCCTTGATAAGATAAATAACTACAAGACTAGCTAAAACCTTATATATTTCCTTAATTTTCCTTCCAGTATGTACCCGTCAATTAGAGACCCTGATTACTGGGCATTAGAAGAGAGTCCAAGAGAACATTGTTATTGGGTAGTGCCATTAAAAATTCTAGGTGATGCAAGGGAAATGACCGTGCACGGTTTTGAATTGGTTTATTTGGCATTAGGTAAGTTAGGGTACCGTTTTAGGGATGCTGGGCATGATCATCTGAAGGTCATCATATCTCTAGACAAACCTGTTTCTTCAGGAGATTTGGAAAAATTAGCGGAAAAATTCTGGATTATGAAGGATTCTGGTGTTGAGTTAAGTGGCATTTAGTTGGTTTTATATGAATTACTACGATAATGCTCCGCCCAAGCAAAATTCATAATCTGTGATAGTCAAGCAATAATATCATCTAGAACCTTACGTCTACATAATAGAAAAATTTATAAATACTGTAGACACATATATATTATGGTTTATACTGAAGTTAAGGAAGTAAAAGGAAGGAAATATTATTACAGGGTAAAATCGGTAAGGGCTGGGAAAAGCGTTGGGAAAGAAAGAGTCTATCTAGGTGTAAATCTGACAGGAAAACAACTTTCAGAAAAAGAAAGGCAGGCTGATAAGGAACTAAGACTGCTAAGTAGCCTCCTAAGTGAAAAAGAAATAAAAGAAATCGAAAGAATAAGAGAACAATATCTGAAACAGCCTACACAAAATTTGGAAAATAGGTATGAAGCTTTTTGTTCTTTATTCACGTATAACTCAACAGCAATAGAGGGTAATACACTTAATTTGCAAGAAACGTCCCAATTGTTATTTGAAAAAAGAACGCCTTCATCAAAATCCCTAAGGGAAATAAATGAGATTATGAACCACAAAGAAGCTTTTGATTTTATATTGAAAGCAAAAGAGGAGGTATCAAAAAGCTTTATTTTAAAACTGCATAGGATCATTATAAAAAATACATTAAAACAAGAATTGGAAGATCAGATAGGTAAGTACAGGAAGGTTCAAGTTTACATAAGGGGTGTAGAATGGTTGCCACCAAAAGCAAAGGATGTCCCAAAAGAAATGAAGTCTCTTCTTTTATGGTATTCTATAAATAAAAGGAAGCTTCATCCTTTGGTATTAGCTGCTTATTTCCATTCTGCATTTGAGAGTATACATCCATTTGTAGATGGGAACGGAAGAGTTGGCAGATTATTGATGAATTTCATACTCCATAGAAATAAATACCCTATGATCAACATCCCCAATTCTAAAAAGAATAGGTACTACATTGCTCTTCAAGAAGCACAAGTAAAAAGCAACTTGAGACCTTTTTTAGAGTTTCTAATCGAACTGTTAAAAGAAGAAAAAGTCATATTCTAATTACGTCCACGCAAGAGTATATCCCCTTTATGTTTGCTCTCCCTTAATTGACTTCGCGACTCGCGTAATGAATTGAGTATGTCTTTGTGTTCATTCAAGTATTTCTCAACTGTTTAAGAAATATTTTTATTGCATCTATGCTATCAACCCTTTTTTCCGCCCAATATCTCTTAAAATCTCAAAAACTTCTGGGTTCGTCTGCTTTATTTCCCGTATGCCTTCTATGAAAGCCGCAAGCTCTGAGTCTTTCTTGATTATGTCATTTTCAGCCATCTTAATCAGCTCCTTTGTATAGCCTTATTTCTGCGTAGTTTTTAAGCGTTGTATTCACTTTTAGCATACAGAGATTTGAATAATAAGAAATCTGCCCCGTCCGGGCAAGAAACCTTTTTGACTGTCTCTTAGGGACTTTTATTTTGGTAAGTATTTAGAGTTTAAATGTCTTTCTTTAATTTTGAACTATTTATTCAGTTTAAACACTTTGTATACTGACTTAATACATATTTAAGAGCATACCATAAAACCAATAAACAACCAGTTAGATAATAAAAAGATAGGTCAATACTAGACTTTTGCGTTTTTAACAAACACAAATCTATTCATTACCTCTTTCAATTTT